>QHRI01000382.1 GCA_003221375.1 Verrucomicrobiota bacterium | reverse complement strand
CGAGCCTGGTAATTCGCCAATGCAGCTGGATGATCAAGATTGCACGTGTGCACCCAAACGCGGGAGACTGAAGGCGACGTCCGCCACGCTTCTTCGATCGCACTGGTGAGTAATGCTCCCCCCAATCCGCGACCGATAAACTGGGGCAATAAACCAAAGTAAGCGATTTCAACGCCGCCTTCATTGTCGCGGCGTAATTCGTAATAACCCGCGACCGAACCGTCGTAATACGCGGCAAAGGTTCGCAGCTCCGGTGCAAGTCCGTATTGCTTCCATTGCTCATCGGTCCACACGCGTTTGTCGTTCCACGACCACATCTCTCCGACAGCGAGATAGAAGTCCCGATTGAAGCGCCAATCGTGTTCTTTCTTTTCCTGGATTCGAAACCGCCGATCTTCGCATCGCTTTGGACAAAGCTGATCCGGCGAATGCATCTCCAGATAAATTGTAACGATCGGGGTCACGGCGAACTGACAAACAGGTAACTCAACCGCGCCGCTTCGCATTCAATTAAACTGCGCTCTGCGTCTGCGTGTCGCATCGTAACGGGTTTGTTACCACACTGGATTTGGAAAGGAGCCGGCGGCGCGTTATGGGAGGTCAGCGAAATCGAAAGGGAACCTGTGCAAGTCGCCGTCTCACAACAATGCGCGTTCACCACTCACTTCCGGGTGATCTGTGCCTCGGCAGTAATGGTGGTGATAATGGGTGGACAGATCGCGCAAGCAGCCGACGGAGACCTTGATCCGACATTCGGCACCGAGGGCAAAGTGTTGACCGATTTTGATCATAGCACCGACATCGCTAATGCGGTGGCCGTTCAGCCGGATGGGAAATTGGTTGTCGTCGGGACAACTTATACCAACAATGATTTTTCAGGCGAAGATTTCGCCGCCGCCCGCTACAATTCAAACGGCACGCTCGATCTCACCTTCGGTATCGGCGGCAAGGTCCAGACAGATTTCCCTGGTCTGGCCGCTGTGGCTTCATCAGTACTCATTCAACCTGACGGCAAAATCGTGGTCGCCGGGGGCGCGTTTCCGCTTTTCACCTTTCTTGGCGATTTCAAAGTGGTTCGTTATAACCCGGACGGATCACTCGATAGTTCCTTTGGGGAAGGCGGCATCGTCACCACGATTTTTCCCGAAGGCAGTTACGCGTCCGACGTGGCCTTGCAGGCTGACGGCAAGATCATTGCCGCCGGGACTGTCTTCGTAGATTTCACTCCTGGTGAATCTTCCAATACCGATTTTGCGCTGGCGCGTTACAACCCGAATGGAACGCCGGACGCCACATTTGGCAATGGCGGCCAGGTTTCAACCGATTTTCTCGGTTTGGAAGACGATGCCTTTTCGGTCTTGATCCAACCTGACGGAAAGATTGTTGCGGTCGGCTCCGCCAATGATCCTGCGACTTTCTACGACTTCGCCGCCGTGCGTTATCTAACTAATGGCGCCATCGATACGACCTTTGGTGTGGCTGGAAAAGTGCACACCGACTTCGGCGATCAAAACTTTGATCGCGCGCGCTCGGCAGCGCTTCAATCCGATGGCCGGATCGTCGCTGCTGGATTCGCTATCTCTCAAAACGGAGGAGTGCAGAATTTTGCTGTCGCGCGATATGCTTCCAACGGGGTTCTCGATACCAGCTTCGGTACCGACGGAATGACGCAGATCGATTTCGGCAGCTGTTGCCAGAGCGCCAACAAAGTTCTTCTACAGCCCAACGGCAAAATTATCACCGCCGGTTACGCGAACACAGAATCATCCGATTCCGATTTCTTACTGGCGCGTTTGAGCTCGGACGGCTCACTCGATCCGACCTTTGGCGCGGGTGGCAAAGTGCGGACTTCGTTTGGTGATCTGAATGGCGGAGCCAACGGCGCCGTTTTTCAGCCCGATGGGAAGATTGTGGCTGTCGGTTTCCAAGCGACCGGCCTCAAGCTCTTCGCTGACTTGCAATTGCCCGCTACCTCGACGCCGAAGGCCTTCCATTGCCGACGCCGACGCCGACTGCAACACC
>QHRI01000334.1 GCA_003221375.1 Verrucomicrobiota bacterium | reverse complement strand
GCATTTCCCTGACACGTTGTCGGGCTGTTCTGTCAGGGATTTTCTGAGTGGTCGCCGGGATTGCTGATCCCGGTCTCGGCCCTTTTTCTGGTTCCTCGTAGCCTCACGTGAAAGCGGCTCTCTCTCATTGAGTGGCTTTGTATGCCGGGGTCTGCGCACTTCTGAGGGATTTGCAGCCGTTTGTAGGGCAAAACCCGACAGACGCCAAGACAAAAATTCAGGGATCAACCCTGACAGACAAACTATCGGCCGTCCGCTTATCTTCAGCACGAGGTGAAGATATGACATCTACCGTTTTGCCAACCGCGTTCCACCTTGCCTCCGAATCGCCATCGACCTTTGCGCTTCACGCAGAAGGAATCGATCGGACGCCATCCCGTCGCTCCAAATCTCGCCGGGCTCATACGTATGGCTCCCTCTCTAATCCCGCCCGTTGTCTACTATTAAGTCTGCTTGCCGCGGTCATGACTGCTGTGCCTGTGCGGCTCCTCGCCCAGAGTTTCCCTCCACCCGGCAGCATGAACGACTTCTCCGATACCATGATCGAGACGCCAAACACGGCGATGGCCTTCGACCCGAGCGACGTTCCAGTCGTCCAGCCTCAGCCGGATTACCCTGGCACACCAGCGACGGTTGACCCTAACCTGCCGGAAACCACCGGCGCTAGTTATGAGGGACCAATCGGCGTGACCGGTGTGATCGACAATGTGACAACAGGCTGTGGATATAGTCCGCTGTCACACAATAACCAACGAACGATCGACGACATCGTTGTGCCCGGCTCCATTGGTAAGTACCCACTAAAAATGACACGCTATTACAATGGGCGCAGTCGATACTGGGATTATAAGATAAGTCTTAGCCCCGGCTGGTCGCACCAGTACTCATGGCTTCTGTGGACCGCGGGATACAAAGTGATTTCGCCTCAAGGGAATGTTATTGATTTCTCCTGCGGGCAAAAACCGCTTGGCGCATCCGAGGGTTGGGATGATGGGAGCCAAGGTCCTCACCCGAACGGGGGCATATGGCGGCTTGCTGATGGGGGCCGGATTTACTTTTCAACCGGCGGTGTGGCGGATCACATCGAAGATCCATACGGTCTGCGTACCACAATCACGCGCGATGCCTACGCCAGGGTTTGGAAGGTAACCGAGCCAGGCGGCCGCTATTTGCAGTTTACTTACGGTACCACCAACGCCTATACCGATCCGGCATACGGGAACAAACTGTTGCAAAAGGTTGAAGCCTGGGATGGCCAGGGGCATTTGATCGAGAGCGTCACTTACACTTACACCGACGTCGATTCTGGCGGTGTCCTTCCCGACACTGGCCAGCATGTAATTAGAAAAATGCTAACCGGTGTGGCTTACGACGACAACACTTCAGCTAGTTACACGTATCGAACCGACAACGTCCCTGACCATCCGCTCACACCACCGTACACTTTTAAATGGGATCCGTTACTCGAGAAGGCCAATGACAAGCGGTATAGCGGTCCGATGCGTCAGATTTTCTATGAGTACGACAATGGCGGCCAGCACGGGACAATTCAGAAGGAGAGAAAGGACAACGCCAGTGGACCGCTGGTTTCCAGGATCGAGCCGGACCCGCTGCCGCCGGGAACGGAGGGCTGGATGCCTTACCAGTTTACTGAGACGCGTGGTGACGATCAGACCCGCACCTTCACTTACACACAATTCAAGATTTATCCCCAGCGTCCAGACCCGCAAGAATTCGACCCATGTCTTGACGTGGATAGCAACGTGGACCACGGCTTGCCGCCCCAGCAGATGCTTGACCATTATACTGATTTCAAGGGTAAGACCACGCAGCTCCGTTACAATGCGAATTGGTATGTTGACAGAGTGACGGACGCCAATGGGAACGCCACCGACTACGAACGCGGCAACCCTCCGTCGCAGGACGGCATAGGTCAGATCAAGAAAATCACCCATGTTAGTGACGGTACCTACATTCAACATACGTACGACCCAGAGACCAGTGCTTTGGACGGTCATTACATACACACGATTAGAGATGAGAACGACAAGAGGACCACTATCACCCGCGACGCAAACAGGCACTGGATTACCGAAATCGATTATCCATCAGATGGAAATACCCCCGCATCGTCGGAGATGTTCGGGTACAATGGCTTTGGCGAGGTGACTGTTCACGTTATGAAAAACGGGGCCTGGGAACGCTTTGCCTATGATCGTGGCTTGCTAACCGATAAGTGGAATCCCAAGCAGGGTGCTCTCCCGGCTGATGCTGATCCTCACACGCATTACGACTACTACACCGCTGCCGACGGTATCGCCGGTTGGATTGATCGAGTCAAGAAAGTAACCATGCCGGCGAACTATCCATGGAATTTTCAAGTCACGGAGACGTACG
>QHRI01000333.1 GCA_003221375.1 Verrucomicrobiota bacterium | reverse complement strand
CAGTATCAATTGACGCATTCTGTAGCCGCCCCGCTGTGTCGGGGCGAATCCGCGAAGGACCCACGGCAACACAGCGCCGTGGCTATAACGACAAGCGGCTTATTGTATGAAGGAATTTTCCAGTTAAGCTCGCCGTCATGAAAGAAATCATTTCCACAAATGAAGCGCCAGGAGCAATCGGTCCCTACTCGCAAGCCGTGCGCGGCGGAAGCTTCTTGTTTTGCAGCGGCCAAATTCCGCTCGACCCAAAATCGGGCCAGATAGTCGCCGGCGACATCTCTGCGCAGACCCGACGCGTACTCGACAACATCGCGGCGATCTTAAAAGCTGAGGAGTTAAGTTTCGATCACGTTGTTAAGACAACGATCTTCCTCACAAACCTCGGAGATTTCCAGACCGTTAACGAAGTTTATGGTTCGTATTTTAAACAGGATCCTCCTGCCCGTTCCACAGTCCAGGTCGCAGCGTTGCCGAAGGGGGCGAACGTGGAAATCGAAGTAATTGCCATGGCCGACGATGGCGGACAACCCGCGTATGACACCTCCGGTTAACAACGTAGCACGGGCATCCTGCCTGTGGGGCCAGCGGGCATCTTGCCTGCTGGTTGTCCTCCAATGAGCGAAGACATTCTCGCCCTTTTTCGCAAAACGGGTGCGCTGCTAGATGGCCACTTCATCTTGCGCTCCGGGTTGCACAGCCGCCAGTATTTCCAATGCGCTTTACTTCTTCAGAACACCGCGATCGCGGCAAAAGTTTGCGGATGGCTCGCGGACAAGCTGCACGAATTCGATTGTGACACGGTGATCTCCCCTGCCCTCGGCGGAATCATTGTCGGCCAGGAGGTGGGCCGCTCGTTAGGCAAGCGTCACATCTTTGTAGAAAAGGATGAGGGGAAACTCGTTCTGCGACGTGATTTTCAAATTTCGCCGGGTGAAAAATTCGTCGTTGTGGAGGACGTCGTGACGCGCGGCGGCCGCGTCCAGGAAACAATCGACATCGTCCGTGCACATGGGGGTGCCGTCTCAGCGGTTGGCGTGATTGTCGATCGAAGCGGCGAAGCCAAACCCGATTTTGGTTGTCCGTTCGTGAGTCTTGTCGAGATGACTGTTGAGACGTTTTCCGCAGACAACCTGCCGCCTGATCTGACAAAAATTCCAGCAGTTAAACCCGGCAGCAAATAGGCGAAAATGGTAGGGCGCAACCCCGGGCGAGCCGGCGACGTCCTGCAGCTGATAGCTATCGGGTGCTTACGGGGCAATCCGGTCAGTAAGCGTGTCGGTATGAAAATCGGTATGGTCACGCATACGGGACCAGGGGCTATCCTTCTTGGTTGTTTGGGCCACACTGTTCTTTTCACCGGTGGCAAAGTCGTCCCATGAATTGTAGCGAGCGACAGTTAGGAACGTCCAGGGACCGCCTTCCAGATGTTGCATCAACACGTTGCCCGCACTGGTGTCATTTGCTCCGGGCGCTTCGCTGAGCGCTTTTTCCAATTGCTCACGATGACCGGGAGCAGGCCGATAGTAAGAGACAGAATAAACCGAGCCTGAGCTCTTCGACGCTGAGTCGCCGTCAATGCCCATGGCCCTAGTGAAATCTTCCCACGACGGACCGTTTACAAAGGTATCGTTGTGCCACGCGCTCAGGTCACGTTTGTCTGGAGGCACGGCAGTGCCAGCAGCTTCCACAGTAGCTTTTGGGCCTAGATGCGTAATGACCACGTAATCCCAGGCGTCGCCATCCTGGTGGCGAAGGACAATGAAATGGTCTGGCATCGGCTCATTGGGATTTGGCGTCTTTAGCCAATCACCCAATTGAGTCGCTTTACCGAGAGCGGCCTTGGTGAAATGGACATGATAAACGTCGGTGCGTTTGCCAGCGCCGGCAGGCGCAGCACTCTTTTCAGGGGACTTCGTTGTGCCCTGCGCATGAACGACTGTAAGGGGCAACAGGTTAAATAATGTGATGGCGATGATACTTGTTAATGATTTCATAGTTACTTGTGTTTGTGATGGTAGATTGGATCGAAGCTTGGTGGATATTGGACTTTAGCCGTACACGCGTGTGAGGCCGGGGTTCTCATTTCCTTGGTCTCCCAGTCGAAGTTTTCAAGGCATAGCATCACTGATTGTTGAGCACCGTTTGCGGCGTAGGTTTGTTGAATTCCACTTTGTCGTTCACTTTTTGAATCAGCGCGGCCTGCTCATTCAGCCGAGTCGTTAATTGATTGATTCGCTTGTCTTGTTCTTCGATTCGTCGATGCGCTTTGAGGAACTCATTCAGCAACATGGCGTTCACTGCTTCGTAGCGAACACTGTAAACCTTGCCGTCCGCATCGCGGACCACCAGATCGGGATTCACCTTTTCAACGTCCTCAGCCACAAGGCCAAATTGCGGGACCGCATCTGGATCGACCTCTTTCTTGTAATGAAATGTGACCGGTTTAAGGGCGAGGATCGTGTCGCTCGATTTGTTCATCGGTTTGATCTCATCCTT
>QHRI01000332.1 GCA_003221375.1 Verrucomicrobiota bacterium | reverse complement strand
CGCGAAGTTGCCTCTGATCAGCCCTAAGATTCCCAGGGCAATCATAGTCACCGCAAAGACAGCATGACCCGCGCACGCGATGCGAATGAACTTTCTTCCATTGGTGTTTCGGTGCATTGACCGGTTTGTACGTATTCAAAACTACGGCCTAACGAGACGCAAGTACGTGACCGGCGGCCCGAGCGGACCGAACGGTAGTGGCTAGTCGATGTACCAGTTCGAACGCGGTTCGGATCTCATCGGGAGGGTTACGCCGGGTCATCCTGGATGATGTGGACGGTGGTAACTATGTGTCCCGGACGTTGTAGGTGAGCGGTAGCATCATCACCTGTCGCCCGAGCAAGCCCTCACTCAATAACCGGTTGGCGAGGCTTTGGTGTTAGCTACCCGTTGCAGTTCTTCCCCACTGACCTGTACGACATTGTCCGTGCGGACATGCGCCCCGGCCCAAGCGGTACTGTCATCAACTTCGATCCAGCGACCGCGCAGACGACTTCCTGTGAACGGCGGCACCCATATCCGGTGTGTACCTTTCGTTACGGTTACGGACGCGCGCGTTTGTTTGAGGTCAAAATTCAGGTGTGTCGATTCACCTGGTTGGAGCATCGTATTATTGATGGAAGCCTTCACGGCACCATTCACAACGAGTGTCACCCGGTAATGGCCTGCCGCGAGACCCTCTAAAGTGTAACGGCCGTTTACACTGGTTTTAACGGTCCTGAGCAATCTGCCGGTGTTTGTCGCTTCAATCCGGATATCCGCCCCTTGAATCGGATGCCCCTTAGCATCCTTGACGATTCCCTGCAGTACGGAACTCGTGGCCCATGCACTCGCGACAAAAAGCATGACCCCTATAAAACTAATCCAAATAGGTTTGATAAACATAATAAGAAAGAGCGTGGCAACGCAGCTAACGCACAATGTCCAGTTAGCCAATTTCGAGGTAGCCAGTTCGCGCGGTATCGGGTTTTGTTCGGACGCGCTTTTGGGTTTTTTATTTGGGGCAGCATCTCATGTCGAGAAAGCATTGTAGGCGTCGTTCAGTCATGTCGTTTGAAATGGTGCGACTGGATCGCGCGTCGTCCGAGCCGCTTTACCAACAATTGTACCGCCAAATACGAGAAGAGCTCGAGAGCGGTAGTTTTGATTCGAGCGCTTCCCGTGTGCCTTCCTCACGAGTGCTCGCCATAACTCTCGGGATTTCAAGACCGACCGTAAACCAGGCGTTCTCAAAGCTCCTTGCAGAGGGCTATCTTCAAGTCCGGAAAAGGTCTGGCATCTTTGTCGCCGATCATTTACCAGCGACTTTTCTGAAGGCTGCCCGGCCAGCGACCATTGCGCGGACCGAGCATATCCCGCGTATCGCCCAACGAGTGACCAGAATGACCGATTCTCGCAGAGGCCGACAACTCGATGTCGGCGTTGGCGGCCCGCCATCCGTCACACTCCTCGCGGGATTGCCGGCCGTGGATGAGTTCCCGATTACTGTTTGGGAACGCTTGCGCGAGCAGGTTTTGGCGAAGAAGGGCGCGCACCTGTTGCGTTATGCCTCGAGCCGTGGCGAGATCGAACTGAGGAAGGCAATAGCTGCTTACTTGTGCGACTTCCGCGGCGCTAATTGTCATCCCGACCAAGTCGTAGTCGTAGGCGGCATGCAACAGGCGATCGCGACGTGCGCGCTCGCGTTAATCAATGAGGGTGACGTAGCATGGATCGAAGATCCCGTCTTCCATCAGGCACGTAATGTCCTGGCTTTTGTCGGAGCCAAAACGAGCCCGCGCTCAATCGATCGTGAAGGGTTGGTAATCGGGAAGTGCTCACGACGAAATTCTCCCAGACTCATTCTCGTCACACCGTCGCACCAGTTTCCCCTGGGCGTAACAATGAGTCTGAAGCGCCGGAAAGCTCTCATCGAGTTCGCGGAATCGCGCGACGGCTACATCCTGGAGGATGATTATGATTCCGAGTTTCGTTTCGATGGTCCGCCGCTGCCATGTCTTCAAGGCTTGGACAATGCCGGCCGAGTGATTTATGCCGGCAGTATGAGTAAAATCCTTTATCCATCGCTGCGCCTCGGTTTTCTGATTGCACCGCCCCAACTTGTCGACACCCTCGTCAAGGTGCGCGCTGTCATGGATCAGCACTCCCCCGCGATTGATCAAGCTACCCTGGCGCGTTTCATCACCGAAGGATTTTTCCTCAGCCATGTGAAACGGATTCGCGAAATCTATGCGAAGCGACGCGTATTCTTTATTGAACAATTTCAAAAATGGCTGGGCGACTATTTCGATCTGGAAGTAACGCCGGCCGGTTTGCACTTCGTCGCCTGGCTGCGGCGCGAGGAAGATTTACCGTTATTCATGCGTGCTCGTGAGCAAACTGGCGTTTGGGCCCGTCCTCTTTCTTTCTTCTGCATCAAAGCTCAGTTGGATCCGGCATTCGTGTTTGGATTCGCGGCCTGGTCACACGCGCAAATTGAGGAAGGTTTGGCGAAACTAGCCTCGGCGGTTAAACAACTGAAGAAGCGCGGTGCGGGAAACGGTTCATCATTTCAAGTTCGCCCTGCCTCACCTGTTACGAGTCCATACTGGCCGCCGACGGCTGTCCGATAAAAATTAGAAAGATTTGCTAACGCAGCCCGTTGCCGACGGGTCATTCGCGAGCCGCGCCGTCGTCCACTTGATAAGAAGCTCTTCGAATGGCGTGCCGCGCTGGAAGATCGATAGGTGGTCGCGCCCCGCAAACGTCCAATACTCCAGTGGTTGACCGGCAGCGCAGCGCTCTTCGACATATGCATCGGTGGCAGAGGACGGCACCACGTTGTCCGAGAGACCTTGCGCGATTAGGACCGGAGCCTGTATTGGACCGTCTGCGGTGTTCTGCTTGATCCGAGCTTGAAGTGCCTTGTTCGAACTTGTCGCCAATGCTGGACCGTCGAATGTTGCCGCCAGTGCTTCAATGCGTTGCAATTCCTCGGGGACGAAGTCACATAAATTTACTATCTGACGTGCAGCATCGAGCGCCTCGGGACGAACCGCTTGTTCGAATGTGATGTCAGGGTAAAACCGGCTGTACGATACCGCTAGATACGGTCCAAAGCGCTTGTCTATTTCGACATTCATCGCGAGAATGTTCTTAATGTTCGCGGACGGAGCGATGGCCACGACGCCGCGAATTTCGAGGTCCGGTGCGTAGCGCGGGCCGATAATGCCGGTCCAAAGCGCTACGTGTCCTCCCTGCGAGTGACCCCATACCACTACGCGCTTGTAGGATGTGGACCGCCCTTTTCTGCGAAGGAGTAATCTGTCGCGACCACGACCCAGCCAGCCATCACGATCCGGTCGCGGTCAGGGATGCCCTTGGTCGGCAATGACAGAAGGGAGGGCATACATTTCTGCAGCAGTCCCGTAGTGCCGTGTTCCCATGCGATGACAGGACGCGGACCCGCGGAAGGATCGGCAGGCGCGAACACGGTCGCGACCGCCGTCGCGGGGGTGCTGTCGTCCACGGTGGTTGCATAGAGGATGCGCCAGCCTCGTACGCCGGCTGGCAGCATCACGTCCCTGAGCGGTTCGCTCCGCAGTAACTCGCCAGGCTTGCGCGGCACGTCCGACGGCGGATCGTAGAATTCATCTGGCGCGTGTGCCGTGATGCTCGCGCGAAACGCCTGCGGTGTTGGCGCGGCGCTCGACTCCGACGATGCTCGTTTGGGTCGATTGCAGCCAGCTCCGGCGACCAAAAGAAGCAGCACAGCGGAGCCAATCGAACGAAGTCCGGCAATGTTCATAAGCTCCTTCTCCTAGTAAGCCGTGGTCCACTGTCCATCGGGCGGGCGAGACGACCTAACGAGAAACATCATAATTACAGCAGGCTGTCCTAGCGCAAAAAACTCGCCAACGACAATTTTTTCATGGTTTGCCGGTTTGTTTCGGCTCGATGGTTGCTTTGTTGGCATGCTCGGGCTGTGCCTCCAGCAAAGCGTCCCCAACACTGGCGAGCTGACGTTTATAGCAAAAGAACGCGAAGATGGCGGAGACTAGCAGCATCAACTTCCAAAAAACAAATTGAGATCGCCTCCAATGATCAAACATGGCCACCGTCGCCAGCGCGCTGACGAAAAAGAAACTGACCTCGCTCACACAGAGCAGGACATGACCCAATAGAACCCGACGAGAGAACCGTACTTGGGGCTGAAGCCGGCGAGAGTACCAATAGGCCGATTGCATGATCACAAGGCCAAACACCGCGATGGCAAAGTCCTTAGGCGTGCCCACCACGATGTCTCCGGCAGTCAGCTCCCGATAATCAGGGAGCGCGTCCCAGAAAAATAACTGCGCTCCCGCAACCTGTGCGATTATCGCGCACCAGAAAAAAGGTTTGGTTGCAGAGCTGTTCATTGTCGTCTTCCTCAATAATTAAGAACAGTCGAAGCTCGCCCTCGCAAGCTGAAAGCGAGCGACAATTCGTATGGACGCACCAGATCACACGCAAAGTGGCCATGTCGAAATTCGCGAAGTGGACATTGTGCTTTTTCCATATCGGCCTTTAGCAATGGGCAATTCAACCAAGGAAACAATAAACATTATGAAACCTAAACACGTATTTATCAGCATTCTGGCAGTTCTGTTCGTGTTCCCTTTGATGGGGACGTTCGCTCAGCAGGCAGCGAGCTCAGGCTCTATCGAAGTGATCACGACTTTTGATTATCCGGGGACCGGAAATAACACCTTGCCGCAAAAGATTAACGAAAGAGGGGATATCGTTGGCGAGTTCATTGATGCGGCTGGAGTGACGCGCGGTTTTGTCCGGTTCAGCGATGGTACCTTTAGCGATCCCATCGTCGACCCTAACGATACCGTGGGTTTTACCGAAGGACGAGGCATCAATAACTCCCGCACAGTAGCCGGTGACTATGTCATCGCCGACG
>QHRI01000331.1 GCA_003221375.1 Verrucomicrobiota bacterium | reverse complement strand
AACTTGCTGGTCTGGCTGCCTGAAAACATTTCCCCCGTGGCCGAGCCTTTCAGATTTGGCCAAAGCAAATCCTGGGCAGCGCGAATCTCGGCGCCTGCTGCCAGCAGATCGAACCGAGTCGCTTCCAGCTTTGGGCTCTCGCCCAACGCAATGGCGATGCAATCCCGAAGCGTGAGTGGATGCCGCGGAAGATTCGAATAGGTCTTTACTTCACCTGCTTGTAATCTCAGAGGTAGGCTTAGCAATAGTGTTGCCAGCAAACCAACCGAGCTACTTGCCAATATCGGATTTCGATGTGGAGCGAACTTTATCATTGTCTTTTAAATATAGTTGACCAACGGTCACGACCTTTTCCCCTTCGTTTACTCCGGATGTTACTTCCGTCATGGCATTGGCGACAATCCCTAAAGTTACCTTCCGCGGAGTGGCATGGCCGCTGCGATCAACCACATACACGGAGGCTTGGTCCCCTGAGGGGTTCACAATTGCAACGCTCGGCACGGCGTTCACATCTTTGGCAGCGCGATGGATGTGCGCAAACCCCGATAGACCTGGCTTCAATCGGTGATCTCGATTGTTAATTTGGATGTACACGGTGAAAGTCCGCGTTACAGGGTCGGTGTTCGGGTCGATTTTAAAAATGTTGCCCTGAAAGGTCTCAGCTGGAAAAGCAGGGAACGTGATTTCAGCTGGAAGGCCCAACTGGACGGAATGAATTTTCTCTTCCGTAACCTTGGCAGCCATCAAGACGGTATCGATTGCTCCAAGTTTCATCACAATTTGATCGTTGTGCGTGATCTCATCCGGATTCACCAGCCGCTCGAGCACGACGCCGTCAATCGGAGATTTCATCCGTACGCGCTCAAGCGCGATCTCCGCCTCGCGCAGGCCCATGGTTGCCTTGGCCAGTTCTTCCTGTGCATCCGCAAGCGCGATCTGTGCTTTCTCCAGATCGAGTGGCGTGCCCATGTTCTGCTTTGCCAAAGCTGTGTAGCGTTCGACTTGCCGCGTTTCGTTTTTGATTTTGACGTTGCTCGTTTGAACGTACTGGCGGTTGGCTTCGAGTGATGCCTGAATTAGCCGATCGTCCCAGCGGACAAGAAGGTCTCCCTTTTTGACAATGTCACCAATCCACACAGGAACTTCAAGAACTCGAGCAGTGATCTGTGTGGTGAGTTGAACTGTGTTGAATTGCTGCACCGTGCCGCTTCCTCCGATGACTTCTTCAAGCGTTTGTTTGCGCACTGGAGCAGTTTCCACGGGCGACGGTGCATTCACGATGCGAGCCTTCTTGGTGTCAGTCTGAATGAGGTGCAGAACGGTCTTGAACACCAAGAGGCCAAGCAAGCCGCAGATGATCAGGAAAACTATCCAGTGGGAACGTTTCGCCGGAGCAACGGCGGATTCCCGGCGCCTGGTAGAAAGCCCATCGCCATCCAAATTTTGTACGCTCTGGACGATAGGCCGTGCCGATAGATTAGGGGATTCTTTCATTGGATTGGGTCCGAGTTGTAGTGATACGTGCTGTTTCCAGCTCGTGAGACATGACATGATTTTTTTGATGTCGTATCCACAGCAGCAGAAGAGCTGCCGTGACTACGCCAAAGATCAAAAGCTCATAAAGGCCCGAGTGGAGATTCTCCACGCTAAACACCGCGGGAAAATCCTTATGTTTAACCCCCACAATCAGTATCAATGGTGAGCCGAAGTCCTTCTCCCAAGGCCAGAGCAGAGGAATGCCAGAGCCAGTGGAATTCCATCCGAGCTTGGTGCCGGTAAAGAAGTCGATCACAAGGTGTGAGCTGTAAGCTAAAAAATAAAGAGCGGCACTTCGCCAAAAACTCCCAGCTATCCGCCACAGGCAGCTAACACCAAGTGCGACACACAATGCGGCAGCGAAGCTGTGCGTGAAGCCGTGATGGA
>QHRI01000330.1 GCA_003221375.1 Verrucomicrobiota bacterium | reverse complement strand
GGCGTCATCGAGCGTTTCAGAAATGAACCAGTCGCTGCTTCCGTATGACGTCACCGTAACCAATAGGGGCCAGCGTCCGTCAAGCGTTGGAAAAGAGCCCGGCGCTCCAGCCGGGGTTTGGTTGGGCGTGCCCGAAGCTTCCGGCCGACCCACTGCAACCCGACCCAATCAGGCTTTCCGGTCCATGGCAACAACAGGCAGCGGATGCGCAGCCCCGACACCCACCGCAACCCCGGCGTGCACACCTACCGTGATAACCGGAAGTATCGACAACACCGATCCCACGCAGGTCGATCGACTCTTCCGCTCTTTTACTCCCGGTGATTGTGATCACACCTTTACATGTTCAACCCTCGCCGCTGGAGCAATCCATTACGATGCCTATACGTTTACGAACACCATCGGCTCGACTCAGTGCGTGACGGTGGACATGAATACGGCTTGCGCCGAAACCAACTTCATCTTCACAGCCGCGTATTTGAGCAGCTTTGATCCGGATAATATCTGCGACAACTGGATCGCAGACGAAGGGGAAAGCCCGAATCCGCAGAATCAGTTCTCGTTCAAGATTGACGCGGGTCAGACCTACATTCTGGTCGTAAGCGAAGTTAACGCCGGCGCCGGTTGCCCGGGTTATACCATGACGGTTACATGCGAACCGTACCAACCGCCGCCACCCATCTGCCCGCCCACTATTACGCAATCAACCAGTCAGGCGATCGTCGACTTCAACGCCATAGCGTGCACCGACCCCGGAATTGGCACTCTGGAAAACCATTACTGGCGCGCATTTGATATGAATACGTTCACCGGTGGCCAGGCCTACAATATCACGTCGGTCGAGTTCGGGATTGAGCAGGCGCTGTCATTGTTCGGCACTGACCAGCCCTTGACAGTCAATCTCTATACCAACCACGGCGCGCCATTTCCCGACGGCGACTGGCGGTCGAACTTGCTCGTCAGTTCAGGCGAAATCCGCGTTCCCAACCAAGAGCTCACGATATTCAATGTGCCTTTGACGACGACTGTGCCTGCGGGGACGCTTGAGCTGGTGATGGAAGTGCTGTCGCCGGACCAAAGCGCTGAGCACAACTTTTTCCTCATTGGTTCCAATCAAGCTCCCGAGACCGGACCGAGCTACTCTAGCGCCCCCGATTGCGGCAACCCGGATCCGGTGCCTTGGTCGGAGATTGGTTTCCCCAACATACGCCAGGTGTTTAACATCAACGGCTGTTGCGAGGGTCCCGCGCCGACGCCAACTCTAACTCCTACACCGACTCCAACTGCGACCCGGACGCCAACGCCAAAGCCAACACCAACCGCCACAGTAAGACCTACTCCAACGCCCAGGCCGCACCCAACTCCAAGGACCCGCCCAACGCCTCCGACGCCTTAAAGGTCGCAAGGTGTGTGAGACGTTGGAAGAGTTAGCACTATCAGTCAGAACCAACCAATCAGTGACTATCCAAGCAATAAACTCTCTTATGAACCGATCCACTAACTCTACCTATTTCGCGGGCCGATTCGCACAAAATTGTCTCCTCGCGAAAAAGGCCATACTCATTGCAGTTCTTTTATTCGTTGTTCCAGCGATAGCTTCGGCCCAAACGATTTGGACCGATGGCACCGGCGATTGGTTTGTCGGCACAAACTGGTCCGCCGGTGTCCCGAATTCCAGCACACAAGCCCAGATCAACAACAATGGCACGGCTCAGGTCACCGCAAGCGGTGCCGCCGCAGCATCAATCCTACTCGGTTGGAACGATGTTTCCGAGCTGGGGAACCTAAGCATTTCAGGAGCAGGCCGGCTCACCGTCCAGCAGGATCTCGCCGTTGGTGGTCTTGGTAATGGAACATTCAGCGTTACCAATGGCGCGCAGGTCTCTGACTTCAGCGGCGAAGTCGGTTACACGGTTACTTCCCACCCTGGTGTCAGCGGTAATGCCACGGTCGATGGAGCTGGTTCGAGTTGGACTCATGGATTTGAACTGTACGTCGGCTATGGGACCGGAACGCTGACTATTAGTAACGGCGCTACCGTATCGGATGCTTTCGGCTACTTGGGTTACTTTGGAGAGTTCCCAGGTCGCTCGAACGGCACGGTCACTGTCACTGGTGCCGGGTCTTCGTGGACTAATAGCAACGACCTGTTCCTTGGAAACTCCGGCACCGGAATTCTCAACATTTCGAATGCCGGCTCGGTA
>QHRI01000329.1 GCA_003221375.1 Verrucomicrobiota bacterium | reverse complement strand
TCGCCGCCGATTCCGCAGGATCCGCCCACTGCTGTTCCCGTATTCGTATCAACAAAGGAAACACCGAATAGTGTATTCGCGGTTCCGCTTGATTGAGGATCCCAGCTGTTGCCACCGTCGGTTGTTCTGAGAATCGTGCCACTATCACCCACAGTCGCCCCGTTATTTACATCGCTAAAAGAAACGCCGCGGAGTTGAAAAGTTGTTCCACTTGGTTGCGTGACCCAATGATCGCCTCCGTCTGTTGTTCCAACGATGGTACCGGCTTCACCCACAGCCGTTCCGTGATTTGCATCTGTGAAAGAAACAGCCCACAAAGTTTGTGTTGTGCCACTGGCTTGGATTGTCCAAGTGTTTCCGCCATCCGTTGTCCGCACAATCGTTCCATTTTCGCCGACGACGGTGCCAGTGTTCGCATCCACAAAGGAGGCGCCGCGAAGATTATTTCCCTGAGGAAGAGGATTCTGCCAGTGCCATTGAGACCCTGAGGCACCGCTCGGGATTTTGCTCGAAACGGTAGTGGTTGCCCTACCTCGAGCCTGTCCGGTGTGGATTGCGAGTGCGAGCCCGCAGGAAGCTGCAAGGCCAAGGATAGTTAACGGGATTCTAGTGTTTGTTATTTTCATAATGGGTTGTTGGCATGTTTATGGATTTATTTCATGAATAGTTTCATCAGGTTGTGGCGGGCTGAGGGCGGGTCAGCTCCATCGACAGGCAGTAGTGAAGACGGCCTGCCCTCAGGCCGTTCCGATCTTATGGGACAGATTCTAGTCATTTCCTAGAAGTTTCATGTTAGCTCCCGCTCAATCCACACCCTCATATCCCAGTAAAGCCGCGTGTTAGCGCGGCGGAGTCGGGCGCGGTCTGGGGCTGGGGACAGGCCTTGGGGTTGGACTAGCCCGAGGAGTCGCCGTCGGTGTCGGCGATGGTGTTGCTAACTCGCTCCTGAGAATCGTGCCACCAAAACCCACGGCTGTGCTTAAGGAAACTCTCGAAAGATCGTAGCCTGTTCCGCTCGTCTCATGTGTCCAGGTATTTCCTCCGTCTGTTGTCCGTAGGATGATACCGAGAACACCAACTACACTTCCATGATCTGCGTCGGTGAAGGAAACGCCGGTGAGCAATTCGGTTGTTCCACTTTGCTGCGGCACCCAATGACTTCCGCCGTCCGTAGTTCTAAGGATCGTGCCGAATAGACCGACAGCTGTCCCATTGTTGGTGTCGGTAAAGGAGACCCGAGTGAGATCAGACTCTGTTCCGCTTGCCTGCGGGACCCAGTTGTTCCCGCCATCCGTTGTTCTGAGAATTACACCAGCCCCGCCCACAACCGTTCCAGTATTAACATCCGTAAAGGAAACCCCCACAAGGGGACTGGAAGCCCCGTTTGATTGGCTTGTCCAAGTGCTCCCTCCGTCTGTTGTTCTCAAGATGACTCCTGTAACAGTGTTAAAATCAAATCCAACCGCTGTTCCGTTATTTACATCGGTAAAAGAGACGCCCCAGAGATCATCGACTGTGCCGCTGACCTGCGGAGCCCAGTTGTTCCCTCCATCGGTTGTCCTCAGGATTGTGCCGAAGTTACCCACAGCTGTCCCATTGTTGGCATCGGTAAAGGAAACTCCCAGAAGCGTGTTGGTCGTTCCGCTTGTCTGGTTGACCCAGGTGTTGCCCGCGTTTGTCGTTCGAACAATGGTTCCATCGTCTCCCACGGCGGTCCCATTGTTCGCATCAGTAAAGGAAACGTCCTCCAGCGAAAGGGTGGTTACTGCGTGTGATTGACTTATCCAGTTTGCTCCTCCATCCGTTGTTCGAAGGATTGTCCCAGAGAAACCAACAACCGTACCGGCGTTCGCCTCGGCGAATGAAACGGCAATAAGGGTACCGGTGGTCCCACTCGTTTGACTGACCCATGTGTTTCCTCCATTGGTTGTTCGAACGATGGTTCCATCGCTACCAACCGCT
>QHRI01000328.1 GCA_003221375.1 Verrucomicrobiota bacterium | reverse complement strand
ATCCCCGGTCTCAAGGTGAATCGACGAAGACAAGCAGCGGTAATACACCGGAAATTCGCGCGCAGGATTTGCACGCGTTCCTGGAACGCCTGGGCGTGCGCCGTCCTGTTCTGATCGGATGGTCGCAAGGCGTTCAGGATGTCGCTGCTTACGTCGAGCGTTACGGCACGAAAGAGCTCGCGGGAATTGTGTTGGTGGATGCGGCGATTTCCGACGGTGCGGACGGCATGGCGGCGCGCCCGCAGGAAACTGCGGAGGAATTCAAGATGTTTGCCATTTATCAAGCCCATCAGCCGGAATATTTGGGCGGCATGATGAGAGCGATCATCAGTAAACCGCAGGACGATGACGCGATGAACGGGCTGGTAAGCACCGGGATGAAAACGCCGCCTGACATTGGTGTCGGCATGCTCGTTGCCGACATGTTTGGTGTGAACCGCACATCAGCGGTTAAGAAAATTGATTGCCCAACGTTGATCATCGCGTCAGCAAAATCGGATGAACTGCCTCGCCAGCAGGCGGCTGCGAACCAGATTCCTCGGGCGCATTTCGAAAAAGTCGACGATTGCGCGCATGCAGTGTTTCTGGATCAGCCGGATCGCTTCGATGAATTGCTAAAGAGTTTTGTGACGACATTGCCGCAAAAACCTGCGCGAAATTAGTTGTTGGTGAATTCGAACCGGCGCGCCTGGCAGTCGTGCCCTACCCTTTGGCCGCGAGTCCCTGGCATTTTTTCAAATCGAGCTTGCCCGACGCAAGGACCGGGATTGCTTCAACGCGCTGGATCTGTTTGGGGATCCACAAGTTTGGAACGCCAGCTTCGTGAAGCTTGCTACGCAGCTCTGCTAGATCGATATCGACTGCGCTCAGCAGCACAAGCGCTTCGCCTTTCGCCTCGTCCTGCACCCCCATAACGGCAAGCGGACGTTCGTCTCTTCCCGACAAGCCAAGGAGCTCGACAATTTTGCTCTCGATTGTTTCGTGGGGCACCATTTCGCCGCCGATCTTTGAAAAACGCGACAGGCGGCCTTCAATATAAAGGAAGCCGTCCTCGTCGAACCGGCCGATGTCGCCTGTCTTCAGCCAGCCGTGGCAAAGAACTTCTTCTGTCTGCTTGGGATCATGCAGATAACCTTCGAAGATGTTCACACCGCGCAGCCAAAGCATCCCGGTGTCGTACAACGAAAGTTTTCGGTCCGTTTCCGGTTCGCGAATTTCCGCGGCCATTCCCGGCGCCAGTCTGCCAACTGATCCCAGACGACTAGCGGGTTGCACGTGTTCGCCCGGTTTTTTCGGTACCAAATCAGGCAAATTTGTGCTAACCACCGGCGCTGTCTCAGTAAGTCCGTAGCCTTCGAAAACTCTTTTCTTGAAGCGTTCTTCGAAATGTCGGGCAAGATCGAGCGGCAACTTTTCGGCGCCGGTAATGATAAGGCGCAAGCTGGAAAGCTGATGCGGCTCCGCCTTGCGGAGGTACATCCGGAGAAAAGTGGGAGTCACAAGGAGGAACGTCAGTTTGTATCGTTCGATCAACGCTGCGTTCTTTGCCGCCTCCAGCGGATTGGGATACGTGACAATTCGCACGCCTTCGATGAGCGGATACCAGAGGGTAACGGTCGACCCGAAAGTGTGAAAAAACGGCAGCGACGCGAGGATGGCGTCGGTCTCTCGCGCGTCCAGCAGTTGCCGAAACTGCGAGACATTCCCGACGACATTGCGGTGGCTGACCACGACTCCTTTTGGTTCTCCAGTGGTTCCGCTTGTAAAAAGCAAAATTGCTTCCCTGTGCCCGCCTTTCTTTGGAATTTGCAAAAGACGCAAGAGCAAACATGCTGGAGCCAGGACGGACACGATCCACCAGAAGACGATCTGACGTTTCAACCGCGGCATCAGCTCGTCTAATTTCAAAACGCGTTCCGGCCACGGAAAATCTTTGAGGCGTTCCATGAATTGGGTTGCTGAGATTGCGACCTGCAGGTCGGCGCGCCTGCAACACGATTCATTCGCCGCGCGTCCGACTGTAAAATTAAGATCGACAGGAACCTTGTTTGCCAGCGTGACAGCCAGGTTCGCCAGCATCGATCCTTTGCTGGCAGGCAAGACGATGGCGATTCGTTCATCCGAAAATTTTT
>QHRI01000327.1 GCA_003221375.1 Verrucomicrobiota bacterium | reverse complement strand
ATCCACACGGGCAGAATCGATGCCGCGAGGCCATAAATCATGATGGCCCAGGCCAGCCATTTCTGGTCGTGACGGAACCAACTCTCGAGCGCGGGGAAGTGCGCCAGAAATTGGCCGCCCCATACGCCAAACGCCAGCCCAAGCAGGCCGAACACCGTGATCGCCATTACGCTCACTTTGCCTGTACGCAATCCAATTCCCATGATCAGCGCGATCGGAATCGTCACCGCGATGGTGAAAACTCCCCAGGGACTCTCCGCGAGAGCTTGCACTACGACTAGCGCGAGGACCGCCAGCAAAATAATCATGATCGCCAAGACACTGACCAAGGCGAGAAGACCAACGCCGCGCCCGATTTCTTCTCTCACCATTTGACCAAGCGTTTTACCGCCACGGCGGATTGAGGCGAAAAGAACAATCATGTCGTGTACGCCTCCGCCAAGCGTCGCGCCGATCAAGATCCAAAGCGTGCCGGGAAGGAAACCAAACTGCGCTGCCAGCACGGGACCAACCAACGGTCCCGGGCCGGCGATGGCTGCAAAGTGATGGCCGAAAACCATCCAGCGGTTAGTCGGCACATAATCCTTGTTGTCATTTCGCAGGACTGCTGGTGTCGCACGATCTTCATTTAGAACGAGCACCTTTGCTGCCAGCCATTTGCTGTAAAAACGATAGCTGATCGACAACGCGCAAAATCCAGCGGCAACGATCCAAAGCGCGCTGATCTTCTCGCCGCGAGATAAAGCCAGAATCGCCACTGCCCACGTTCCCAACGCGGCTACCGCAAACCAGAGCAGCTTTTTCCAGAGGCTCATTCCTGTTTCCAGCTTACTTGAAGTTGTTGCGCTCCGCTACAAGGTGTGATCTATCTTCAGGTGCGATTTCGACATAAAATACGGAAACTTGTAGATGGCCGGAGCCTGGTCAGCGCAAGGAAACATACGCTCAGGCTTTTACGAACTGGCCGGTTCCCGTTGAACAAAAAACGGGTCATCGAAACGATCGATCCGGTTGGTTTCGCCCAAATTCGCAAGCGCTACGAAGTCGCCAATCCCGGCGCAGACTGGCCGAAATATTTAGATCTCGACCGTTGGATCGGAATCAATATTCGTCGGATTCGCCAGGTCGAACTCGATTTGGCGCGTCCCAGGCGCATCCTCGATCTCGGCTGCGGCGCAGGATATTTCCTGTACATCGCCCAACTGCTGGGTCATTCAGGACTCGGCCTTGATATGGATCGGTTGTCCATGTTCCGGGAAGTTACACGTCTGCTCGGCGTTCGCCGCGTAGTCCAGCGAATCGAAGCTTTTCGGCCTTTGCCCGATTTCGGACAAAAATTCGATCTCATTACGGCTTTCATGATTTGCTTCAACAATCACAAAATGCCGGACCTGTGGAAAATTCCCGAATGGGAATTCTTTCTCGACGATCTGACAAAACATCTCACGCCGCGCGGACGAGTCTGGCTCGAACTCAATCAGGAATACGACGGAACATTCTACACGTCTGAGCTAAAGGAATTCTTTCGAAGGCGCGGCGCCAGGATCAACGAGCAGAAAGTGATCTTTAATTCAGGTATTCGCGCGCCTGCTTCAGCTTTGCCAGTTGCTCGCTGAAGTCCTTCAAGCGCCGCCGATGCTCTTCAACAACGGTCGCGGGAGCACGATCGACGAAGGATTTGTTCTTCAACTTTTTCTCTGCGGCGCGCGCTTCGGTCTCGATTCTTTCAATTTCCTTGTCGAGCCGCTGCTGTTCCCCTGCCTTATCAGCCGCGGCAACCGTCAAAAAGATCTCGCCTAGCGGTGTGACTGCAACCGGGTTTCCGGCCTGCGCTTGATATTTTGGATCCAACCTCACTTCTTCGGCGTTCAACAGCCGCGCCAGGGTCGGAATCTGGCTGGAAATCAATTTATTGTCAGTGCGTAAAATAAAACGCATCTTCTTATTTGAAGGTAGTTTGGACTCTGACCTAAGATTCCGCCCCGCTTGGATTGTTTGGTAAACATCCGAAACAAGCTGTCGCTTACCGGTAAGATCGGAAACGTTACCTAAGTCGGATTTTTCCGGCAGTGCGGCAAACTGGATTGAATCTCTTCCAAAGCCCATCAGCGCCCAAAGCTCTTCTGTAATGTGCGGCATGAAGGGATGCAGCAACCGCGATATCGCGGAAAGCACCAGGTCCATGACCGCCAACGCAGATTTCTTCTTCGCCTCGTCGCTCCCAAAGATTTCCGTCTTGGCCGCTTCAACGAACCAGTCGCAATAATCGCTCCAGACGAACTCATAAAGG
>QHRI01000326.1 GCA_003221375.1 Verrucomicrobiota bacterium | reverse complement strand
TCTGGGCGGTGTGATCGGTATGTTGTGGGTGGGGAAAGTTTCAACTTTTTGGCTCGGCTTGATCATGGCGCATGTCGGCGGCGGATTTCTCTATCTGGCCACGCACGCGGTGGTTGGAGAGATGGTGAGGCATGGAAAGAAACTTGTTCTCACAAGTTTTTCGATAGGAGTCGCGCTGATCGCAATTCTCAATGTTGGATTGAGGGTGCTTGGCTAACGTGTGAGGTTGTGCTTCGCACAGCGAAGCGGCTACAGTGATTGGTGCATTCTTTCTGCTATCGCGACGGGCATCTCTACTGTGAGGAGGTCGATCTCGCCCACATCGCGGCCGAAGCGCAGTCAAAGCAAACTCAAATCGCGCGATCCTGAAATTGCTCGCTGACGCGGGCGCAGCTTTCGACATCGTTTCGGGTGGCGAACTTTATCGCGTACTCGCTTCCGGTGGCGATGCGGCCAAATGCACGTTCGCCGGCGTGGGCAAATCGCGAGAGGAAATCGAGTACGCTCTCGAGGAGCGTGTTTACAGCTTCAATGTCGAGAGCGAAGCGGAGCTTGAACATATCGATTGCATCGCGGGCGCAAAAGAAACGCGCGCGCCGATTGCGTTGCGCGTGAATCCCGATGTCGATCCACATACGCACGAGTACATCTCAACCGGCTCGCATAAAAATAAGTTCGGCATCGCGCTGGATCGCATCGCCGCCACTTACGAGCGAGCCGCCAAAATGCGGAATGTCGAGATTGTTGGCCTTCAAATGCACATCGGCTCGCAAATCACAGAGGCAACGCCGTTCGCGAATGCGATCGAAAGAGTGGCGCCAATCGTGCGAGAGCTTCAATCAAAATACGGAATTAAGTTCTTCAGCGTCGGTGGCGGTATGGGAATTGTTTACCGGTTCGCACTCGAGAGCGGATCAGGCAAATGGTGGCACGACCATGGCGGCGAATCATCAGCATTCAGCGTCCGAGATTACGCTGAGGCGATCATGGCACCCTTGCGCCAGCTTCGCGTTCGTGTCCTGGTGGAGCCCGGTCGCTTTCTTGTCGGTAATGCTGGCGTTTTGCTCATACGCGTGCGTTACATCAAAAAATCGGGGGCGAAAAAGTTCGCCATTGTCGATGGCGGGATGAACGACCTGATTCGCCCAGCCCTCTATCAGAGTTATCACGAAATCGTACCGCTCGTCGAGCCCAGCACGAGCGACAAGGTAGGGCGCGAACGCCTAGCGCGCCAGGGAATGAGGGAGGATTCGAGCAAAAGTAAGAGTAAGAGCCGTGAGAAAATCGACGTGGTTGGACCGGTATGCGAATCGGGGGATTTTTTTGCGTTGGATCGGGAAATGCCGGAGCTCCATGAAGGCGATCTTCTCGCCATCATGAGCGCCGGCGCGTACGGATTTTCGATGGCTTCAAACTACAATTCGCGTCCATTGCCCGCGGAAGTGCTGGTTCGCGGCAACAAGTTTGCGCTGATTCGAAAACGGCAAACATGGGAAGATTTGGTGGCAGGAGAAATTGATCCCTAATTGTAGGGCGTTTCTGTGAAACGCCGAGACCATCGACGCGGTGTCTGACACAGACGCCCTACAATTGCGCAATCGCACCCTACTACTTGCACAACTTCGTGTTCAGCATAAATAGTTCCCTGCTTCTGATGATAAAACGCCTTTTACTCGTTTCGTTTTTGTCGATGTTCGCGCTTAGCTCACAAGCGGCGTCGCCCGCATCGGGTGAGTACATCATTCTCGTCGGGGGGCCCTCCATGTATCAGTGGGAAAAGTACAAGACTTACCCGCACGATCATTGGTGGGCGAACTTTGTTCATGCAGCGCGCCTGCGCACTGACCAATTGCGCACCGAACTTGGGCCGGATGTGAAGATCACCTGGCTCGTTTATAGGCAGGGTTATGAGGACCGCGGCAAACAGGAAAAGCAGGATCTAATCAGCCTGATCGGTACCGTGCGTGATAAATTGAATCTCAACCTCGTTTGGTTTGGCCCCGGCTCAGCGGTGATCAATTACTTAAACAACGGCGAACCGCGAGATCAGGTGAAGGTCATCGGCTTTGAATATTTCGGCCACTCGAACCGGGCCTGTTTCATGTTCGATTATAGCAACAACATCGACAGCGCTTGTAAGTCGTGGTTGCACGATAGCGAGCTGACGAAAATCAGTCGCCATGTTTTCGCCCGTCACGCCTACGCCAAGAGCTGGGGCTGTCATACCGGCGAAGAGATGTCAAAGAAATGGTACGCCGCCACCGGCGTGCGCATGATCGGAGCCGTCGGCAAGACGCAATACATGATGGAAGAGCTGCCCGTCCTTGTTTCGCAGACGGACAAGTGGACTGACTAAATTTCGGATTTCGGATTAACATCGCGAGCACGCGATGAATTTCGGTCGGCTGTTCGCTCTTTCTCACCAGTTGGTTCTTGTCATTCCGAGCGAAGTCGAGGAATCTCTCGAAACTATTCTTTGCGGGACGATTCTGCCCGTCGTTTATGAAGTTCCCGGAATTATCAGCGCTCTATCATCAGCCCTTATTTGACCTGATTTCGCAAAGCCGGGCTGTTCATCTTCAGCATTGGCGCGGCGAAGAAGTCCAGC
>QHRI01000272.1 GCA_003221375.1 Verrucomicrobiota bacterium | reverse complement strand
GAATTTGACGGCAAAGTTACACGCATAGCCGGCGCACTCGACCCGCAGTCACGCACGATGCAAGTAGAAGTACAGGTGCCCAACGGTGACGAGAAACTTTACGCCGGGATGTACGGGCAGGTAAAATTTTTGCTGACCGATGAGAATGCGCCAATCGTGGTGCCTGCAAACGCGTTCGTGTTTCGAAAAGAAGGGGCTCAAGTCGCAACGATTGAAAACGCGGATCGGATCCACTGGCAAAAAATTCGCGTCGGGCGCGATTTTGGCGATCGAATCGAGGTACTCGATGGCCTGAAGGAAAGTACAAAGGTTGTTATGAATCCAACCGACGACTTGCGGGAGGGGATTCAGGTCGCAGTGAAAGCCACGGACGAATCAAAATCCGAAAGCACGATTGCTCAATCAAATTCGACCAGGTGAGAACAAGCAAGCAGGAGGAATAAAAGCTATGGATAAGAATCTTGAAAAAGTAAAATTGCTGGCGCCCGATCTGCCAGATGGCAAAGAATTTCCGCGCAGCCCGCGGCAAACATTGGCTGGGTATGTATTGGCGGCACGCGCCGTGGATAAATGTCGCGCAGTGCTTGTAGGCTGGGAAGGGGAGTACCATTCCAACTGTCCGCTCGATCAACGGTGGCTGAAATTTGCCGAAATTGATTATGACGACTTTCGCTCGTTCGTTGCCACTGGCGCGACCGACGATGAGATTGCCGAGTGGATAGGCGAGCACGCTAAAAAGCGTCCGCGCGGCGAAATCATTGCGTGGAACAACAAAGAACGTGATCTGCACCTGAGCGATTTGCCGCTGGAACTCCAGGAATATATGGAGGATTACATTCAGCGGTTCATTCCGCGTAACCGGGTCGTACATCACTGGTTCGACGTGTACGACTTGGAAGAAGAACGGATCTAAGGGTGGCGAGGTCATCCCGAGCGAAGCGAGGGACCTCTCAAAACCACGAAAGATCACGCTTATTGGACGAAAATGCAGCCGAGCACTCGATGTGTGCGGTGTTTGGTGTAATTTGCGTGACGCGCGCTGTGACTGCGAGGTTCCTCGCTCCGCTCGAATGGCGCGGTAGGAGAACGCGAGTAGTTTTACGAAACTCTCCCCATGGCGGCCTCGCTTTGAAAAGTACTCCTCAAGCACCATCAGAGGTATCCGGCATAGTGGAACATCTTTTTCGCCACGAGGGGGCGAAGATGGTTGCCACTCTCACGAGAATCTTTGGCATCGAACATCTGAATCTTGCCGAAGACGTCGTGCAGGAAGCGTTGGTGCGAGCACTGCAGACCTGGCCATTCTATGGAGTTCCAAAGAATCCATCAGCCTGGATCATGCGCGCTTCGCGCAATCTCGCGCTCGACGTAGTTCGACGGCGCAAAGTATTTCAAAACAAGCAGGCAGAGATCATTCATCTGATGGATCGCGACGGCGCCGCGCCGAACGAAGCGATTTTTTCAGAAGGCGAAATTAGTGATGATCGTTTGCGATTGATGTTCGTTTGTTGTCACCCGGCCATTCCAGCGGAGGCGCAGGTCGCGCTCACGTTGAAGACACTATGCGGCTTTAGTGTCGTGGAGATAGGCCATGCATTTCTAACAACAGAAGCCGCAATCGCCAAGCGACTGACCAGGGCAAAACAGAAAATCAATCAGGCACGAATCCCGTTTGAAATTCCCGCAGGCAGAGAATTGGGGCAGCGACTGGATAGTGTTTTGCAATCGCTTTACCTCCTGTTCAACGAAGGCTACAAAGCGTCGAGTGGCGAAAACCTTGTTCGCGAAGAGCTGTGCGCAGAAGCGATTCGCCTCGCGGAGTTATTGGTGGCACATCCGGCCGGGGATCAACCCAAAACGCACGCGCTGCTGGCGTTGATGCTCTTGACTGCGGCTCGCAATCCAACGCGACTGGACAGCGAAGGCAATCTGTTGCGCCTGCGAGAACAGGATCGAATACGCTGGGACAAACCAATGATTGCGCGCGGAATGATTCACTTTGCGCAATCGGCAGCGGGTGACGAGCTCAGTGAATATCATCTGCAGGCGGGAATCGCTGCCTGTCACTGTGCAGCTAAGGACTACGAGTCTACCGACTGGCACAAGATTCTGTCGCTTTACGACCGGTTAATTGAATTCGATCAGTCGCCGGTTGTGGCTCTCAATCGCGCAGTGGCTATCGCAAACATCCGTGGCCCAAAAGCGGGCCTGCAAGCGGTGCGAGACGTTCGAGGCCTCAAAAAACTGAGTTCGTATTACCTGCTATACGCGGTGCTCGGCGAGTTCGAAATGCAGTCCGGCAATCTGCAAACCGCTGCTGAACAATTCCGTAAATCATTTGAACTGGCAGAAACAAAGTCGGAACGAGCGTTCCTTTTAAAACGATTGCAGCGCTGCGCCGACGACCAGACGACCTAGTCGGAA
>QHRI01000271.1 GCA_003221375.1 Verrucomicrobiota bacterium | reverse complement strand
TCAGGGCGGCGATAAACTCGAAACTGCTCATGAGATTCTGCGCGTTCTGCATGGCGCGCGACCTTAACGCAAACGCCCTCGTGAAATCGAGCGGCAAATGTGAGTCTCGGCAGCGCACGTCTCGCCTGCGCTACCGCAGATGCTACCAGGGCGGGCGATGAAAACCCGCCTTCGTTAACAACCAGTCGAACGCGTTACTCAATTCGGTCACGGCAGTACCTTCGATCGGATCATTGTGATAGGCACTCCGTAACGAGATCACGCGCTTCTCGCCAGCATAGGCATCGACCACCAGCCGGTGATAATGCGGCGGAACGACTTCGTCTTTTTCTGCGAGCAGGAAGATCGCCGGGGCGTTAATTGCTTTCGCATTTGAAATGCTGTCGAGATCTTTCGGAATCTGTAGCGCAACAGGGCCCGCGAGCAGCCATAAGTTCCACCAGCCAAACCGGCGCAGAATCATTTCGCGCAAGGGTGGAGGATTTTGCAGAATTAATCCGGCAATGCCGGCAGGCCGGTGCGCGCCTACGTGCAGCGCAGCGGTCGCACCGATGCTTGTCCCAAAAGGGACGATTGGCTGGTCGCCTGCGTGGCGTCTTAGTTCATCAAACGCTGCGAGCGCAGCCGGTCCGATCTTGGAAAGCCGCGCTGGCCCTGTGCTGCCGCCGAATCCTGGATAATTCACTCCCCAGATTTCCACTGCGCGATCGTTCCACATCTCGGCCTCAGCAGCAGGCCAGCGCTCAGCGCGGTCAGCGTTGCCATAAAAGCGCAAAATGTACGCGTCCGCATTGCCTTTGGATCGCGCCAGTTGGGATTGCGCAATCCACACTTCCAATTGGCCATTTTCGAATGGAATAGTTTTTCGAACGGCGCCACCTGGATTGATCGGCGTCCTTGTTGGAAACAAGATCAGGTGATCCGGCAAATGACAGAAAAACATCGCGACTAAATATACGATGCCGATTGCGAGTAAGCGCCAAAGCGGTGGAAGGATTCTTAGCCTCACATTTGTTTAGCCCACGAAACACACGAATGACACGAAAGGAGGGTAGCAAGGTTGATTAGGACAAGGGAAGAGCCGGCCATTTTTATCTTAAAATTTCGCGTTTTTCGTGTGATTGGTGGGACAACTATGATTTAAGCGCCTTTTGTCATTCGTTAGGCTGGAATAACAGCAGCAGCGGAGAAAGCAGCGACGGTGATGCAATGAGTCTGCGAGCCTTACGGAGCCGTTGGGATCGTGGATTTGGTTTCATTGGTTTTCTCCACGGCCGCGAGGAATCGCTGATAGAGGAATGAGGCGACCATTGCGATGATGGCGACTACTACGAACGCGATGATACGATAAAGTTGGTCGAGCTGCGAAAGATCGTGAAAGAAAAGTTTCACGACGGTAACACCAAGCAGACCGAGGCTCGCGAAACGCACAGGCGCAATTTGCTTGCGGATGCCAACGATAAGCATCAATAGCGCAAACAGTGCCCAGGCGATGCTATAACTCATGTCGCGCGCGAAGTTTCCTGAGAATTGAAACGTGAGCGCAACGGTGCCGGACGTGTTGAAGTAATCTGCGATTTCAATGTTCACCAACAGAAACGCGAGCACCGTACCTAGGGTGTAAAGCAAGGGCCGCACGTTAGATCCGAGCACGAGATGGCGCGGCGGCGTGAGGAAACGCGCTGCCGCGAACAGACACACTGTCGCGATGCCGTAGGTGTAAAGATACCAATTAAGAATTGGGAACGCAGCGCGCGGATGATAACTCAGCACAGCAGGATTGAGGGCAAGGCGCGCAAACACAACCACGAGCAAAACGATACCTGTCAAGCGCAATCCCGGATGCGGAACGCGACGAAACAGCCAGCAAAGCGCTGCGCCTTCCAAGGCCCAGCCCATCGTGATCCATTGTCGATCAAACTGGATCGGGAAAATCAGTGTGATGAAGAACAGCGCTGCGCCTCCAAACAGCGCGAGTTGCGCATTTCGGGCCGAGCTCGCGATCGGCGTGCGTTTAAGCAACATAAGAAATCCGAGGAGCGAGGGCACAGCAAATGCCATGGGCACGAGACCGGGAACCTGGCTCGGATAAGCGCTTCGGACGACGGCATACACCAGATAAAAATTCAACGGCCCAGCTAATGCTGCGGCAGCCCATGGCCCAGTTTTCCCGGCAAACTTGCGGTGGAAAACGAACGGAAAGATACTGAACACCGCGTAGAATCCGAGGTACCAAATTAACGGCGTTTCTGCGCGTGACGGATTGGACGGATTGAAATGTTCGAAATGCCACGCGTGCTCTAATGCGAGCACGCAGGCAAGTCCCACCGCTGGCAGCACGTCCAGCGAGAGCATTTCGCTCAGGCCGA
>QHRI01000270.1 GCA_003221375.1 Verrucomicrobiota bacterium | reverse complement strand
GAAACAATGTCTGGGTATTTTTTTCTTTCGCTAATCGCCCCGCGTAGAGAAGCAGCGTCTCGCTGCGGCCGACGCCTAACGACTGGCGAGTCGTGGCTCTGTCATCCGGCGCAGGCTTGAAAACCGCAGTGTTCACCCCGAGCCGCACAGAACGCACATTGCGGACCCCCCATTCGAAAAGCAGGCGGCTCAGCGTTTCCGATGGCACCAGCGTGGCTTGAAAGCAATTGTAAAGTTTGCGCACATAAGCACGCGTTAATTTCATGGCTCGCTGCGTACCGCGCTTGCCGAGAAATTTCGTGCCGCTGCGAAGATACGCTTCTGGAAAATGGGAGTGATAAAAACCGACGACCGGCACGTTTAGTGCACGACCCGCCGAAATCGCTTTCCATCCGATCTGATACGGATCGCTCGATTCGATGAGATCAGGACGTTCCCGTTCCAAAATCTCTTCCATCGCACGCAGGTTTAGCAGCGCACGATACCGCGAGGTTCTCGATACTAACGGTGAGCGTATCGAGTAGACTCGCGAACGCCCGTTCGTTGTAACCTCAGTTTTTGGGCCGGGGATGATGAGCACATGTGCATCATCAGACGAACAATTGCTGATGTATGCGATTTTTTCGTGAACGTATCGTTTTACTCCTCCACTTAGGGGAGAGTAAAACTGAGTGAGGTCGCAGATTTTCACGTTTTTGTCATGCTGAGCAAAGCAGAAGCATGTCTAATTGCCAGGTGCCCTGGGAACGAAAAAGTTAGAGATTCCTCGACTCCGCTCGGAATGACAAGAACAAGGCGAGGACTGCCTGAGGTGCAATCACGAAGGCGATTCTACTTCGCTCAGGTATTTCTCCGCGTCCATCGCCGCTGCGCAGCCCGATCCGGCCGCCGTCACGGCCTGCTTGTAAATGCGATCCGCCACGTCGCCGGCGACAAACACACCAGGGTGCCCGCTCTCGACCAGGTTCTTCGTGATCAAATAGCCGTCGGAATCCATGTCGAGCTTACGTCGAAACGCCTTGGTGTTGGGATCGTGACCGATTGCCACAAACACACATGCCACGGCTAATTCCTGTTCTTCATTCGTCTTTACATTGCGCAGACGCACGGAGCGCATTTCGCCTTTTTCGTCGGGAATGTATTCAGTGACGACAGTGTTCCAGATCGGCTCGATTTTTTTATTCGCAAACACGCGCTCCTGCATGATTTTGGAAGCCCGCATCTTATCGCGTCGATGAATCAAATAGACCTTTGAAGCGAAACGGGTGAGGAACAAAGCCTCTTCTGCCGCAGAGTCACCTCCACCAACCACGCAGACCGGCACGTCCTTGTAAAATGCGCCGTCGCACGTGGCGCACGAAGTCAATCCATGACCGATCAGTTTCTGTTCATTATCGAGTCCCAAATACCGCGCCGAAGCTCCGCTGGCGATGATAACCGCTTCCGTGTCCAACCATTCATCATCGGCTTTGATTCGAATATGCCGGTTGCTGGCATCGAAATCGGTTGCCTCGGCGTATGAAAATCGGGCGCCGAATTTCTCGGCCTGTTTGTGCATGTTCAGGACGAGTTGCGGTCCATCGATGCCCTCCGGGAAACCGGGATAGTTTTCAACGAGCGTAGTTGTCGAGAGTTGTCCACCGGGATGACGACCTTCCAGCACCAACGGACTTAAATTCGCACGGGCCGCGTAAATCGCCGCCGTCAATCCAGCGCAACCGCTTCCAATAATGATCACTCTTTCCATCGATAAAATCTAGCACACAGCGCAAGTTGTTGTCGGCTTAACTCCCTGCCAGTAAGTCACCTCGCACGCCA
>QHRI01000269.1 GCA_003221375.1 Verrucomicrobiota bacterium | reverse complement strand
TTCGCGAACATCAATACGGGATGGCGACTCAGAGTTTCGCCCCATGGTTTCGGGAACAGTTACTCGGGCTGGCGCTGACTTTAGCCGGTGGAACCCTGGTGGTGGTGGTTCTTTACGCCGTCTTTCGACGCGCCCTGCGCACGTGGTGGATTTGGGGAACGATCGTCATGATTGTTTTCTCGGGAACGCTCATCCTGATCGCGCCGGTTTGTGTCGAACCTCTGTTTAATACTTATAAGCCACTAACCGATCCGAAAATTCGAGATCCAATCCTTACGATGGCTCGAGCAAATGAAATTCCAGTAAAGCAAGTTTTCGAAGTGGATGCCTCACGTCAGACTACACGTGTCAGCGCCAATGTCTCAGGATTACTCGGTACGACGCGCGTGGCACTCAACGACAATCTGCTCAAGCAATGCACACTTCCGGAAATTCGCGCCGTGATGGCGCACGAAATGGGGCATTACGTCCTCAATCATGGCGCGAAACTGCTCACCTACCTTGGAATCCTTACTCTCATAGGCTTCGCACTTACCCGAATTTTCTTCGATGCCACAATGAAGCGCTGGGGAGAGGAATGGGGCGTGCGCGGCGTTGCAGACCCTGCGGGTCTTCCAATGCTCGCCCTTATTTTTGCTACCTTACTCTTTTTTGCCACACCAATTCTCAATACACTGGTACGCATCACGGAACGAGAAGCAGATGCTTTCGGAATCAACACTTCGCGCGAACCCGATGGCATGGCAAAAGTGGCGCTCAAACTCGGCGTCTATCGCAAACTCGATCCAACGCCATTGGAAGAATTTATCTTTTTCGATCATCCAAGCGGTCGTGCGCGGATCCGCATGGCGATGGATTGGAAAGCAGCAAATTTGCCCGCTGGAGAATCACATGCATCCGAGAACCAATCCGCGACTCACTAACGAGCCATGCCATTCGAAGCCGTTTGCCGCTATCCCGTTTCACGCGGGTGTTGCGAAGGCGCCGCTGCAGTGAAAGCGAACTTGCGCTTCCGAATCAGCATTAAATTTCGGATGTAAATGAGTGAGTTAGGGAGATAGGCGAGAATTCCCACCGGATCGCGTCGGAAAATAAAGTAAATACACATAAGTAAGCTTCCAGCAATACTCCAATACCAGAAGGAGACTGGAATTATACTTTCGCCCTGTCGCTCTGACGCGAGCCATTGGACAAGGAAACGCATCGAGAAAAGAGCGTTCCCGATGAAACCGAGGACCATGAGATAACTCCAGTCCAAGCCAAAGAAGCGGTATTCTTTTCCGATCCAAGTAATAGCGATGAGTGCAAGTGTGTTCATAGGCATTATTTTCTTAAAGTGACGATACTAAAACTCATCCCATAAGCTCCCTGTCATGTTGGGCGAAGCGAAACATCTCTGGGTTATTTCCGTAGGGTGCGCCGTCCGAGACTGATCCGAGATTCTTCGCTTTGCTCAGAATGACATGATGAGATGGCTCACGATCGCGCCTTTGAGTGCGCAATGAGTGTATCGGCAATCGCGGCGGGAGTCTGGGCAACGGCAATACCTGCTCCTTTTAGCGCCTCGATCTTGCCTGCTGCAGTCCCCTTCCCGCCCGAAACAATCGCCCCTGCGTGTCCCATCCGTCGCCCCGGCGGCGCTGTCATTCCGGCGATGAAAGCCGCGACTGGTTTTTTGCAATTCTTTTTGATCCAGTCGGCGGCTTCTTCCTCTGCCGAGCCACCAATTTCACCGATTAAAATTATCGCGTCCGTGCCCGGATCTTCGTTGAACAGTTTTACGCAATCGAGGTGCGACAATCCGCCGATGGGATCGCCCCCGATCCCGATGCAAGTCGATTGCCCGTAACCGCGCGAGGTGAGTTGCCAGACTGCCTCGTAAGTAAGTGTGCCGGAGCGCGAGATCACGCCGATGTTACCGGGTTTATGGATATACCCCGGCATGATGCCGATCTTGCATGCGCCTGGAGTAATGATCCCCGGGCAATTCGGTCCGATCAGTCTCGATTGCTTTCCACGCATCAGCGCCTTTACCCGCATCATGTCCATCACTGGAATTCCCTCCGTGATGCAAACGACAAGTTCTACGCCTGCATTGACGGCTTCAAGAATTGAATCAGCAGCCGCAGGAGCGGGAACAAAAACCATTGCTGCGTTGCAGCCGGTCTCTCGCCGCGCTTCCCAAACTGTATCGAACACCGGCACCGTGCTGTCGAACATCTGCCCCCCTTTGCCTGGCGTTACACCGGCAACAACGTTCGTGCCGTAATCCATGCACTGTCGCGTGTGAAAGGCTCCTGCGCTTCCAGTGATCCCCTGCACGACGAGGCGCGTGTTTTTATCGACTAAAATCGAC
>QHRI01000268.1 GCA_003221375.1 Verrucomicrobiota bacterium | reverse complement strand
CTAAAGATCCCTCGACTTCGCTCGAGTGACAAATTAGCCGCCTATCTCATTCAAAATTTTCGCTACAGCTTCGCTCGGGTTTGGATGCGCGGTGATCGGTCGACCTATGACCAGATAGTCTGCACCGGCTTCAAGCGCCTCGCGCGGAGTCATCGTTCGCTTTTGATCGCCAGGCTCCGACCAGGTCGGTCGAATCCCTGGGACAACGATTTTGATCTTGTTACCGAATTCACGACGAAGAGGTCTGATTTCGTGCGAACTGGCTACAACTCCATCGATTCCTGCTTCAACGCCGACCTTCGCCAGGCGCAACACCTGATCATCGACTTTCGCCGGAATTCCAATTTCCCGCAGCGTTTCTTCCGTTGAGCTGGTTAGAACAGTCACACCCAGAAGCAACATATTGCCCGCCCGGGCTGATGTCGCGGCGCGGATCATTTCGCTGCCGCCGCTCAGGTGAATAGTAAACATTTCCACGCCAAGGCGGTTCGCGGATTCGACGGCGCGAGCGACCGTGTTTGGAATGTCGTGCAGCTTGAGATCAAGCCAGACCTTGGAGCCCGTGGACAAAACTGCGCGCAAAATCTCCGGGCCTTCCGCGGTATAAAGTTGCAGACCGATTTTAAAAAATGAGATTTGGTCGCGGAGCTTTTCAACGAGCTCAAGCGTTTCCCTTTTTGTCGGTACGTCCAGCGCGACGATGATTTTGTCTTTTGTCATTCCGAGCGAAGTCTCCCGCCGAAGCGGCATCGATATTTTCGCCAAACCGTAAGAGATTCCTCGACTTCGCTCGGAATGACAGAACAAATTGCAAGGAACTATGCAAGTTTTCGCTCCTGCGAAGATCAATCTTTCGCTGAAGATTCTTGGTCGCCAGGTCAATGGCTTCCACGACCTCGACACGCTCATCGCACCGATTTCGCTCTACGACGAGATTAGAATCGATAAAGGCCGCCCGGGAAACGGCATCGAATTTCGCTGCGACGATCCATCAGTCCCGCCAGGCAACGACAATCTGGTTGTCCGTGCAGCAAGGGCGTTCTTTGAAACGACTGAGATCGAGCCCGCGGTTTCGATTGAACTCCAGAAGAAGATTCCGCACGGCGCCGGATTAGGGGGCGGAAGCAGCGACGCCGCCTCCGTAATACTCGCGCTCAATGAACTCTTCGACGCGAAATTGTCTCGGCAAGCGCTGGCTAGAATGGCGGAGCCGATTGGATCAGACGTCCCATTTTTTGTTTTTCAATCCGCAGCCCTGTGCAAGGGGCGTGGCGAAATGGTCACGCCGATTAAATTGAAGAGAAGATTTTCGATCCTGTTATTAAAACCTGCCTTTGCCGTCTCAACAGGATGGGCATACTCCCGCTGGCAGGATTCCCGAGAAATTCCGGGAGTTCGTTACGAAGCGCAGGAATTTGCTGATCAGACTTTCGTGAACGATCTCGAACGTCCGGTCTTCGAAAAATTTGTTTTCCTTGCTCAACTGAAAATGTGGTTGCTCAGTCAACCAGAAGTTGGCACAGCGCTTATGTCGGGTTCCGGGTCGACAATGTTTGCCGTGATGCGCGAAAATGCTGACGCGAATGCTGTGGCGAACTGCGCCAAAGTAGCGCTCGATTCAGAACTGTGGACGTGCGAATGCGGGACGATTGGGTAGCGCACGCGAGACGCGAGCGCCACCCGACGTTCTAAACCCTCGAGCGGCGGCGGGGGGTCCCGCGGCCGCGGGATGAATATTTCACTGGCCTTCGTTTGGGTTCGATTTTTGAAATGCCGGCGCCGCTTTTTACTTCCATGATTTGATCTCGCAAAAGCGCCGCGCGCTCGAATTCGAGGTTCGCGGAGGCTTCCTGCATCTCCTCTTCCAATTCCCGCAGCAATTCGGTCACGTTGAAGTCGCCGCCGGCTTCCTGGACAACCGAGGCAGCGATTTCGCGTCCGCGAAGAATGGTATGCAGACTCTCCTGCACGGCGCGCCGAACCGTTTGCGGTGTGATGCCGTGTTTCTCGTTGTATTCCATCTGCTTCGCGCGCCGGTATTCCGAAATCGAGATCAGCGCTTGCATACTTTGAGTGACTTGGTCCGCGAAGAGCACGACTTCACCATTGACGTGGCGCGCGGCGCGACCAGCTGTTTGAATGAGTGAAGTCTGGCTGCGCAAAAATCCTTCTTTGTCGGCATCCAGAATACAAACGAGCGAAACTTCGGGAAGATCGA
>QHRI01000267.1 GCA_003221375.1 Verrucomicrobiota bacterium | reverse complement strand
CATTGCGCGCAGTCGGACAAGTCATTGGCGTCGTCGATGTGGAACAGATTCTCGACTCTGTGTTCAGCCAGTTTTGTATAGGAAAATGAAACTGACGTTGAACCGTTAAAAAGCTGAATCGCTAAAGGTTAAATCGCCTAAACCCTTTGTAACTCTTTTAGTCTTTTAGCTGAAACGGCGGTTGATATGAAAAATCTCTACGAACGGCTCGTTAGGCCGCTTCTGTTTTCACTTGAAGCGGAGACCGCGCATCATTTCACGATCGCCTCGCTTCGCAGGGCTTCGCATTTTGATCCTGCGCTGCGCGCGCTGAAACAGTTCGCGCCGCCGTCAAGACCAAAAAATCTGTTTGGCTTGAGCTTTCCGAATCCAATTGGTCTCGCCGCCGGACTGGACAAAAACGGCGTCGCCCTGCCCGCATGGGCGGCGCTTGGATTTGGTTTTATCGAGATCGGGACCGTGACCGCCGTGGCTCAACCAGGAAATTCCAGGCCGCGCATCTTTCGAGTGCCCGAGCAAAAAGCGCTGATTAATCGTCTCGGATTTAACAATGACGGTGCCGATGCCGTCGCAGAACGCTTTCGCAGACTGCGCAAGAGCGGACGATGGCCTGCAGTTCCAGTCGGAATCAATATTGGTAAATCGAGAACGACTCCTCTTGAACGCGCAGCCGACGATTATCTCCACTCGTTTCGATTGCTTCGCGATTTTGCCGATTACATCACCTTAAATGTGAGTTCGCCCAACACGCCCGGGCTGAGAGAACTGCAGGAACCCGCAGCGCTATCACGATTGTTACACGTAATTAGCAGTGAGCCGACTTCGGTTGCGAAGCCGATCGTTGTGAAGATTTCACCTGACCTCTCTCCAATCGAATTGGAAGCAGTCCTGGCTGCGTGCGAAGAAAACGGAGTCAGTGGGATCATTGCGACCAACACGACGTTGGATCATTCCGAGATTCCGCCGCAGCGCGATGCGGAGGGTGGTTTGAGCGGCGCGCCGTTGCGGGAAAAATCGACAGCGCTAGTGCGCAGCATTTGTGCGAACTCCAAAATTCCCGTGATTGCTTCTGGTGGGATCTGCGATGCAGAATCTGCCCGCGAAAAATTTGAGGAGGGCGCGCAGCTTATTCAGCTGTACACCGGATTTGTTTATCATGGTCCGCAGCTGTTGTCGGAAATCATGGAGGAGTTGTAGCCACGGCGCTATGCCGCCGTGTTTGTGGGCCTACGCCTCGACACGGCGAGGCGGCTACAGCATCTTGGAGACTGCGTTGCAGAACAAGAATGAAACTTTCCCGAAAAATTCTTAAATTTACCAATCCGCTGACCTACCGGCGCGGCTGGCGCAGAGCTCAACGCTCGATTTTTCGCGTTCCACTTCAACCGATGCTGGCCAAAATTGATAACGAACGCGCCCGAGAGATTCAGCAGCGTTACGCGAATTCCACTGCCGGATACGCTAAATACGCGAACATCGAACCGTGGTTGCGATTAAATAGGGAACGGGTGCAGGATTTGAAACTTCATCGTTCAGCGCCCAAGCGCGTGCTCGATCTCGGCTGCGGCGGAGGATTTTTCTTGTTCATCGCCAAAAACCTCGGCCACTCCGTTCTGGGCGTGGATATCGAACACGTTCCTCTTTTTACTGAATTACTCGAGCTTTTGGAAGTTCCCCGCGTAGTTTGGAGGATCAGCGCGTTCGAACCATTGCCTGACCTTGGCCAAAAATTTGATTGGATCACGGCCTTTTCGACCAACTTCTACCTTTATCATCCGTCGAAGGAACGCTGGGGGACAGCGGAATGGGATTTTTTCCTGCGCGATTTGCGACAACATCTCGCCCCGGGCGGCAAGATTTTCTTCGGTCTGAATCCTCTCTACAATGGCGATTACTACACGCCTGAACTGTGCGATCTTCTTATTAGCCGCGGCGCAGATGTCGAGCGCGAACGAGTATTTTTCGAGAACGGAGTGCGGTTCTAGGGCTTCGTGAAGCAGACAATCCTCTCTGCCAATCGATGCTCGCTTCGCGTTACGCGTTCGCAGGTAGGATTGCCTGCGTTACTACGGCGTCGCTGGCGGTGATTCGGGAGGGAATTCGTGCGGGCCGTGACGATGACGCCACCGCCGGTGC
>QHRI01000311.1 GCA_003221375.1 Verrucomicrobiota bacterium | reverse complement strand
AGAGCGCCTGAACCTACGTTAAAATCGTTCCAGGAAACATACATTCGCCCGAAGAAGGGAGAGCTGGGGTTGTTGTCGGCCCAGCCAGATTCGCGGTCGTCACCGCCATTGTTGTGTACGCAGAAATGGGTCCAGCTGTTTGGATCGTCAGGAGTCGTCGACTTGTATCCGCCCAGGGTGCAGCTCCCGTTCGCATCCAGCCACACCGTAAACCACGTGCCGGTCGGTTTGTTGTAGAGAGCAACCGGATCGCCAAAGGTATTGGCAAAAGGGCTGCAACCGCTGCCATTGGTCACCCGGGTGAAGGTCAGTCCGCCGTCGGTGGAAATCGACAAGCCAGAGTAGTTGTTGCTGTCCGCGCATCGGGAGTCGTTGAATCCGGCCAGTACCTGGTCAGGATTATCCGGGTTAGCTCCAGTGAATGTCTCGGACTGAATAATGTGCGGAGGGGTCTCCGTTCCGGTAACCAGGTCCACGTCAGTGCCGCCAAAGTTCACCGGCACCGTCAGTTTGTGCACAAGCTTGGAGAACGCACTGGAACTCCCGGCTTCGTCACGTTCGCCACCTCCTTCGGCCTGGCCGCAGAAGATCATGATCGCGCCGGCTCGGAAATTTTCCATCTTGTCGATGCCCAGCTGCTGAATCTTGGAACAATCAAAGCCCGGTGGAATAAGCGGGCTGATCTGCTGGGACTTGGTGGTGACCCGATATTTCTGCTGCGCCTGTGCAGGCGTCAGTGGATATGGCTTGGCTGTGGCGAACAGGGCCAGTGAGATGCCAGCCAACCCTACGAATAGGCCGACCAGGACACGCAGATTAAAGAAGGCAGATTGCGAAGTGGATTTCTTTTTCATGAGCGGAGTTGAAGTGGATGGAGTTTAGACACGAATTTCACAAATGTTCACGAACCTTCACGGATTGAAATCATTCGTGGTGATTCGTGTAATGCGTGTCTGTGAAGCGTCGCTTCTAGCGGAAATGGCAGGAGCGCGTCAAGACTTTTTTTATTTTTTTCACAGTTTGCTTGTATTCGACCGTGTGCGCGGGGTCCTCCGTATAGGGTGAACAGCGAAGTAGCCATGGCAGAACATATCGGCCGCAGCAGATGGCTCCGTGCTGCTGGGGGCAACGAAGCTAGAGCGCCTCGACACAGCGAGGCGACTACAGCGTCGCTTTTGGCGCGCCCAGCGGTAGGATTACCAAATCAACTTACCAACTTGCGGCGTTGGTCGAGGATGCGGCGTCGGCCGGGGCCTCGGCGTCGCCCCAGGCGTAGCTGTAGGTGTCACCGTAGCCGTCGGCGTCGGTGAGGGTGTTACTATGGGTGTAGCGGTAGGAGTAACCGTTGGAGTAGGAGTAGTTGTAGCTGTGGCTGTAGGTGTCGCAGTCGGGGTGGGAGTTGGCTGAGCGACCAACTGAATTAACTCAATCCGTCCGCCGCTGCCGAATTGGTTAGCATGAACGTGTTTGGAGCTGCCTACCACGTATTGACCGTCAGCCGATACGTCAACGCTGAATGCCGAGCCGGGGAAGTCGATCTGACCAATCAACTGCACGTTGCGATTAAAGACCATGACCTCCGGCCAGTCATGGAACTCTGTGCCCCACGAAGCAAAAGCCATGACCGTGCCGTTGTCGTTGGATTCGGCGCCCACGGGCGTGCCTTGAAACGAACCCGTGCCAGAGACGGGATAGGAACCGAGCATCTGGGCACTATCCACATCGAACAACACAACCTCGCCGGAGAGCCAGTTCGTGAAATTTGCGCCAAACGAACCTACCGTGGAGCCGTCCCGTGAGACTGCGGACGCGCCACCGAACCAGGTACTAGCCTGGGTGAAGTGAATCACGCGCTGGTAGGTGGTGCCATCAAACTTGTAAACGTCGAGGGCGAATCCACCAGTCACAAACACGTTCCCATCGCCGGAGATCCGGTAAAAAATGTTACCGGCGCCGGAGCCGGTGA
>QHRI01000310.1 GCA_003221375.1 Verrucomicrobiota bacterium | reverse complement strand
TTCCTTTTTGATGTGTGTGATTGGTTTGCTCGATGGCCACATCGCAGCGGTTGATGTGGTCGCAAAATTTTTCCAGTCGCGCCGCATAATCCAAAACGAGATTGTCGATCTGGTCAGATTTTTCCAGACCCCGATACGAGATCTTAACAGGCAGTTGCATGATTTAATTAGATACTAGCGTCATCCTCCGCGTTGAGGGAACAAGAATTTCTGATGCTCGATGCCGGATACTGGATGCTCGATGATGAGAAGCGAGCCACGCTCTGCATTCAGGATTGAGGATCGAGAATCAAGCATCCTAAAATTGCTGTAACGACCGAAACCGTGAAACGAGTTTCGCCGGTTCCACTTTTAACAAATCCGATTTCACATGTTCGACGATCCGGTCGCGCACCGTCGCAGGCAGAAGATCGACAACCGCTCCATGAATTTCCGCAGGCGCGGCAAACGACCATCCCTCCTTTCCATCAAGCGAAACAATTTTTGTAATTTGATCGGCGAGTTCCTTGTGAATTCGGCGGTCCATTTCTGTTGCTAGCTGCGTCCGCTCGGCAATTGAACCCGCTCCATGATGAGCCCCCGCGCCGTTGGTCACCGGAAAGCGCCCAGCCAAATCGCTTACTTTGTCCGCGAACCTTCCGTGCGCGTCGGTGATGTTGAATGCCTGCACTAATTGCAGGCTCGGTCCGCGTGTCGGCGTCTCTGTCACCCGAAATGCCTTTAACCCGCCCCGATCAGTGACGATAACAAGAGAACTCGGTGTCATGACAAACCACTGACCAAAAAAATTTGGCCGCGCATCAAATATGCGCTTTACATCTCTATAAGCTAATTCGTTTTTGGCAACAAGATCGCGTTGCTGAATTTCTCTTGGGCGTGACGGACTACTTGTGGCGTGCACGTTCTTCTTCCGCACTGAGTGGCGGAAACTCTACGCGGCGTTTCTTCCAGGATTCCTCGCGAGCCTGAGCTTGCGTGCCGCTTACGAGTTGGAGCAAGCAGCAAGCGCGACCGCCAAGATCGACGTCGTCGCCGGAGGCTAATTTTTTTGGTTCAGCGAGGAAACCGTTTGGATCCATCGTGTCGAGAATCAATTGCCACTCCAGATGCTCCTGGCCTGGCAGGACAAAAGGGATCGGTTCATAGTGCGCATTGATCAATAGCAGAAATGTCTCGTCACGGATTGGCTCGCCTTCGAAACTGAGAACATCACTGGTATCGCCGCTCAGCAGCATTCCAATACAACGAACGAACGGCGACGCCCATTCTTCGTCGCTCATCTCGCTTCCTCCGGGATTGAACCACATCACATCGCGAATCTCAGAACCACGAATTCGCCGACCCTGAAGAAATTTCGGACGGCGGAATACCGGATGCGCATTGCGGAATCCAATCAACTTTCGCGTGAACTCAAGAAATTGATTTTGCTTTTCATTGCGCGTCCAGTTGAACCAACTAATCTCATTGTCCTGGCAATAAGCGTTGTTGTTGCCGTTCTGTGACCGTCCCCACTCGTCTCCGCCACTGAGCATTGGCACGCCCTGAGAAAG
>QHRI01000309.1 GCA_003221375.1 Verrucomicrobiota bacterium | reverse complement strand
CGCCAATTCGGCTTTCATCGCCTTTCCAAAAACCGCGAACCGCGTCGCGATATTTCCCGTTCCATTCCGACCATGGCGCAGGAAAACTCCCAACTTGATAACCGCCATCGCCGACATCCCACGGTTCCGCGATGAGTTTCACGTTCGAAAGAATCGGATCCTGCTGAATCACTTGGAGGAACGGATGCAGCATGTTTACGCCGTCGCGATTGCGCACAAGCGTAGCCGCCAGATCGAAACGGAATCCGTCCACGCGCATTTCCACAACCCAATAACGGAGGCTGTCGATCACCAACTGGAGGACGCGCGGATGTAGCAGGTTAAACGAGTTGC
>QHRI01000308.1 GCA_003221375.1 Verrucomicrobiota bacterium | reverse complement strand
ACAACGAACTTGTGCGCGGTCTCGAAGCGCGCGGATGGTGCTTTTACAAGTTCATCGAGCCTGATGTTTACCGTTTGATGTGTTCATGGGCCACAACCGAGTGTGATATCGAGAGTTTCATCCGTGACGTTGCCTTAAATGATTGAACGAATGTCAATCAGTGACATCTGTATGGAGGTAAATGAATGTCTTGGTCCGAATTTTGACGCTTGTTCCCATCTTGCTCGTGGGGTGTCAGGCGACGCATAACGTCGCCTCTACGTCCTACCACGTGACCCGCGGCGCAGCGGTAGGCTCTTACAAAGTCGCTAGGGCTGTGGCGGTGGGCTCGTATCGTGTCGCCAGTGCTCCGGTGCATTATGTCACGGGGAAGCGGGGCGACGAATCAACCATTGTGAGAACGGAGACTCCGTCGGATGTTACTAATCCGGGTCAATCAATTCCGCCGCCAGAGATGGCGTCAGCGTCGCAACAGCAACCGCGAGTTGAGGCCGAACATGGCCAGAGTCGGACATCGGGCGCAACCTCGCGCACGAATCGCGGAGAGACAGCGCAGTCATCATCGAGCGTCGCGTCCACGCGCGCTTCTGCTTCATCGACGGCGTTTCCGACAGGAAAATTAGTCCCTGGCAAACCGGGATATGTTTTAAGCCCATTCGACAAGGAAGGAAGATACGTGGATGTAAGTGGCTTCCCCTCTGGCACCAAAGTGAAAGATCCTTGGACCGATAAGATCTTTCTTGTTCCGTAAGTAGTTGTTGCACGTCTGGCGTCGCGCCACACCATCGTCGATTGCCGCGAACCGCAGCGAGTGATAGGTAATAACATGAGACCGGCATCGCGAATTGCGACCTACGTGGTCGCTTGGTCTCTCTTCGCTTTCGCATCGCAGAGCCCGGCGCAGGTTTATCAAGGCAAAGAACTCGTCAAAGCAGAACTTCTTACCGATACGAGTGCGATTGTTCCCGGAAAGCCATTCACGATCGGTTTGCTGCTTCGAATGGTCCCACACTGGCACACCTATTGGGCATTCGCTGGCGATGCCGGCCTTCCCACAGAATTGAAATGGAAACTGCCATCGGGTTGGAAAGTTGGCGAGATTCAATGGCCAATTCCCCTGAAAACAATCGACCCGGGCGACATTGAGACCTACGGTTACGAAAATGAAGTCCTGCTCATGCAGGAAATTACGTCGCCACAGAAGCTCGATAATCCAACAGCAAAGCTTTCAAGTGAGGCAAACTGGCTGGTCTGCGAAAAAATCTGCATTCCTGGCAGCGCGACACCGCAACTGGAGTTACCCGTGTCAACAACGAGTCAGCCGGCGAACTCGGAACTCTTCGCGCGCTACCGGCATTTGTTGCCGCAAAACTGGCCAGAATCGAATGTCGCATCGCTAAACTGGAGTCGGGCTGGTCGCGATCTCCGACTAAAAATTACGAGCGAAGCGCTAGTCAAATATCCGGCGCTGGATTTTTTCCCATTACCAGGACCGGAGGTTGTCGTTGGCCATCCAACGATCGAATCACGCAACACGAAAGAAGTTATCTTTCGAGTTCCGATCGAGTCATCGGAGAAAAGCCCGCCTTCCATCTCGGGCCTGATTGTCTTTTCTCAGCAGCCAAATGGAGAAGACCGCGGAGCGTGGCAAATTTCAGCCGCGCCGGCTGTTTCGGCCTCTAAGGCAGCGCCCACTCGCGGAATCTTCACTTTCCTGCTCTTCGGTTTCCTTGGCGGCATCATTTTGA
>QHRI01000307.1 GCA_003221375.1 Verrucomicrobiota bacterium | reverse complement strand
CTTGGCGCCACGTTGTAACAGGCAATCAGTGAAACCACCGGTGGAAGCGCCAATATCCAACGCGGTTTTTCCGCGCACTTCGATCTTGAAATAGTCGAGAGCGCTTTCCAGTTTTAGCCCACCGCGCCCGACGTATTTTCGCGCTGGCTTGATTGAGATCGGCGCTTCTTCTTCGAGGAGCTCGGACGGCTTCGCGGCAATTCGAGTGCCCACCTTTACGTCGCCAGCCATCACGGCGCGTCGTGCCTGCTCACGGCTTGGAAACAAGCCCTTCCCGACCAGAAGCTGATCAAGCCGTAATTTCTTCGGCATCTTTTCCTGCAGCGATAACGGAACGCTGCCACACATCGGCAATCGACACACGAAGAGCTTCCACGGCTTTAGTTAACTGATCAATTGTGATGCATAATGGTGGCATTAGAACGACGATATTCCTCAAGGGCCTGGTTAGCAGCCCATGGCGTCGCGCCTCCATGCAGACAGCCGTTGCCAGGAGCGGCCGCAGCCCGTTCGGCGATTCTTCAATCTCAATTCCGGCAATAAACCCGCACTGTCGCACTTCTTTTACGCCCGGCAGCTTCTGCAAATCAGCCAGCGCCGAGGTCAAATATTGGATTTTCGATTGTAAAGCCTCCAAGACTCGTTCGGTCTCGAAAACCTCCAGGCTTGCCTTGGCGGCTGCGCAAGCAAGCGCGTTTCCTGTATAGCTGTGCCCGTAGGCAAGCGCTTTACCTTCCTCTATCGAACCATCAAACGCTGAAAATACTTTTTCAGTTACGAGAGTAATAGCTAGTGGAAGATATCCACCACTCAATCCCTTAGCCATTACCATCATATCGGGAATCACTCCTTCGTGGTCGGACGCAAACATCCGGCCAGTTCTGCCAAATCCGGTCATGACTTCATCAACAATCAACAGGGTATCGGTCCGGGTGCACCAGTCGCGAACGGCTCTCAACGTACCGGGGGCCCACAGGCGCATCCCGGCCGCTCCCTGAATAAGCGGCTCAATCACCACTGCAGCGGTTTTCGCGATTTCGGCCGGCGCAAGAGCTTCCAGTGCCTTGATATTTGGAACCTGCATCGCCGGAAAGTTCCAGCGAGTCGCGCCGATTTGGAACATGGCCGCCGCGCCGAGGCTCGCCGCGCCAGCTGTATCGCCATGATAGCCATTCTGAAAGGCAACAAAATGATGCTTTCTGGAGTGCCGGAGCTTCCAATACTGATCGGCAATTCTCAAAGCGACCTCGATTCCCGTCGAGCCGTCGTCAGAGAAAAAAACTCTGCTCAGCGAGTTATCCGGGAAAAGTCCGACGATCGCTTGCGCGAGTTCGACGGCCGGTGGGTTCGTGAAGCCGAGGAATGAAGTATGCGCAACGCGATCGAGTTGACGACGGATTGCTGCATTGATGTGTGGGTGGTTATGCCCGTGGATATTCGTCCAGATAGATGAGTTGCCATCGATGTATTCACGACCTGTGCTGTCACGCAGCACCGCCCCACGGCCCTCGACCAATACCAGCGGCTCGTGCTCCAAGGCACACCATTCAGGCATGTCCGTAAACGGGTGCCAGATGAACCGTTTGTCGGCCTCGATTAGCTTCTCGGTATTCCACTCAGTCATTGGAATTTTGGTGCGCATGCGTCTCGCTTGCGATCTTTGCCCTCGCAAGCCGGAGGCTCGCGCTACACTATCATTCATTCGCACGCAGCTCCTGAATCACCTTCTCGATCGAAGCAACGTCCTCGACTGAAGCACGCCGACGTTGATATTTTCGAAAAAGGATTTCTTTCAAAGTTAGCAGATCCTCCAGCAAGGGGCGATCATAGTAGGTCCAGTCAAGATCGCCGGCAGTTTTTGCCTGGAACCGCCACGCGCCGCCGAACTTCGTTGCGCGAACTTCGCGTTTTCTGCCGTCTTGATTTCTGTCCGTCCATATGTGTTGATTCGGCATCGCAGTGCAAATCTTACATTAGCGAGCTTGAAAGACGTAGCTAAATTGGCGGCATACTTTGCTGCGACGGTTGTCGTCGGAGCGTCCCTCGCGCCAATTCTTTTTTGGTCTGCTCAGTCGCTTGCGTCGCACGGTGTATTTTCCTTTCTGGTAAGGTACGACTTCGAAACATTCTTTCATCGCGCCCTCCTGGTTGCCGCCGTACTTTTGCTCTGGCCGTTGCTGCGAATAAGCCGCGTGCGAAGCATGGCTGATCTGGGCCTTGAATCTAATTCGCGTTGGGGCCGCGATCTCTGCGCAGGCGCTGTAGTCTCGGTGGTTCCCCTGCTCTCCGTTCATTGAAGAGGCTTTTTTTCGCGGGATCGTCTTGGGCCTCTTACTAAGGACCGGCCGAAAGTACATGGCGGTTTTTGCCGTTTCAGCAATCTTTGCCGTCGTTCATTTTCTAAAAGCTCCGGAGCGAACGTCCGAGATAGTCACGTGGGCGTCCGGCTTCAATTCGATTGCTCATGCACTTGATGGAATCGGGGACCCGATGATGGTGGCCTCCGCGCTGGCGACATTATTTTTCATTGGCTGGATTCTCGCTGACGCGCGTGTGCTTACGCACTCGTTATGGTTGTCAATTGGGCTACACGCTGGGTGGATCTTCAGCAGCGGCGCTTTTAGCCGGCTGGCGCGTCAGCAAACGCTTGCCCTTCCCTGGATAGGAAAGAACATGCTGGTGGGAATTATCCCACTTGGCGTGGCGGCCTTCACCTGGATATTAATGCGCATCTGGTTGAAATATGATCGCGCTTCGCA
>QHRI01000306.1 GCA_003221375.1 Verrucomicrobiota bacterium | reverse complement strand
CGAATCTCTTCGGGCGTTTCTTTCCGAACGCGGGACGCTGTCCCATGTTCGTATGAGTGGTTCATCTCGTCCGCGTTGGAATAAAAAAGCCAAGGAGACATCTCCGATAAAGCTATTATCCGCTGCACGGAAGGCTCGCCCATCGCAGTGTCGAACAGCTGGACTAGGTAATGCTCCTCCGAGACGCGCCCGATGACCTCGCCCTGCCAGCACAGATTGCCGCCGGCATCGATTGAATGGAAGAAACGACCAATCAAACAGTCTTGTTTTGATTTTTTTTGCTTCTTTTTCATAGAGCGTGATTCAGCTACCGATGGTAAAAACTTGTAAGACTTCACTGTCACATTTTTTAAATGAATCAGCGCAAATATACAGGGAATACTGCAATTTCAGGGAGAGCGGGTGACGAGGGTCGAACTCGCGACGTCCTCCTTGGCAAGGAGGTGCTCTACCACTGAGCTACACCCGCAGTTTTGCCTGCCAGCCGTAGCTTGTAGCGAAGGCTGGAGAGGGAAACAAATAATGTCCAGCGGCCCGCGGCGCGCAACTTTTAATTGTCGTTGGAAGGCTGAAATAGTTGAATCCAAACATGGCGCTAGGCGCATCCTACGGTCAGATCATCCACTATGAATAAGTTTATCATTATCTACCTTTGTTCCCTGGCGGCGGCGACAGGCTCTTTTGCGCAGACACCGACCGCCTCGCCGCTCGCAACCACGCCTGCGACAACTGCTGCGATTTCGCCGACTGCGACGCCTGCGAGCAAGATCGAGCAGTCAATCAGAAAGAAGCACAAGAAACATTTTGGCCTCACAATAGGCGACCACGATAAGGACTTGGATACGCTCGATCGGCTGGGCGAGGAAAAGTCAGGGGATCTTCCAGAGTTCGTGATTCCGATCGTTGCCATCACGATGCTGACAGTCTTTGGCGCCCCGGTCCTAATCGTCGGGCTGATCATGTATTTTAGTTTTTCTAGATCGCGCGCTCTGCAAAAGACGGTTCGAATGATGGTCGAAAAAGGACAACCCGTGCCCGAAGCCCTGTTGAATCCGCCACCCGCTCAGCGGCAGCGTTCAGACCTGCGCCGAGGTGTTATCCTGACAATGATTGGCTTAGGACTGATGGTATTTCTCGGTGCGGTGAACGATTGGGAAGGCGGTTCCTGGACCATCGGCCTGATTCCGTTCCTGATCGGCGCTGGCTATTTGCTTGTATGGAAGCTGGATACAAAAAAAGACATTCCGCCGCCTCTACCGTAATCTGCGGTCGTGGAGCTGACTGATGCAGACTTGGTCGCCAGAGTTCTTGTTGATGACGACCAGCACGCGTTCGGTGAGCTGGTTCGGCGACACCAATCCGCCGTGCGCGGGCTGCTGCGTCAACTTACTCGAACAGATGTCGCTCTCGCAGATGATCTGGCCCAGCAAACATTTCTTCGCGCATATAAAAACATCCGCGGCTTCCGCGGTGAAGCGCGCTTTTCCACGTGGCTTTACCGGATCGCCTACAATTGTTTTCGAGAAGATGCACGCCGCCGGAAGGAACTGGTTGGAATCGACGAAGCACAACTCCAGACACAACACGATCCCCAGGTGGCCAATCCTGGTTTGAGGCACGATCTTATGCGGGCATTGAGTTTACTTCCCTTAAATGAACGCTCGGCGGTTTTACTTTGTTGCCAAAATGGCCTTTCCCACGACGAAGCTGCACGCGTTCTTGACATCCCACTTGGTACGGTGAAAACGAATGTTCTTCGTGGGCGTGAGAAATTGAAACGAATCCTTGCCGACTGGGGTCCAAATTAGTTAAAGGGATATGGAACAGGTGAACCAGGAAGATTGGCTCGATAAAGAATTGCGCGAAGCGACGCCGTATATCGACGACGCGGGATTCACTGCCCGGGTGTTGCAACAGTTACCGCCTCCTCGGCGCAGCCGTGATCTGCTGCGGGCTGCCATTCTTCTGGGAATGACTCTGCTTGCAAGTGTGCTTGCTTATGTCGTTTCAGGTGGAGGTCGCTTTGTCAGTGTGACGATTGAGCGTCTTGCGGCCTTGCCCGCGTTATGGGTTTTTTTGCTTGCTCTTGCTAGCAGTTTGGTGGTCGCGGCGGTCGGCGCTACGGCGGCGATATCCAGAGAGCGATTATTGCGGGCCTAGCTTTCTTCTGACCTCGAACGCGCCACAGGGCTCCGCTACCCAGTACAAAGCTTCCGGGCCTGCTGCACGTCGAACTTAATCTGCCGGGCTAGCGCATCGAGATTTTCGAATTTCTGTTCCGGCCTGAGATACTGGACAAAGCGCACTTCGATGTCCTTGCCGTAAATGTCGTGATCAAAGTCGAGCAGATAGATTTCGAGTACGCGCTCGGCTTTGTCGCTGCTCACTGTTGGTCGATAACCTAGGTTTACCACGCCAGGATAGATAGATCCATTCAGAGTGGCGTGGGCGAAATAGACCCCATTTGGGGGAAATTGCTCGTTGTGAGCGCTTAGATTCGCTGTGGGGAACCCGATCTTTTTCCCGAGATTTTCACCGCGCACGACCGTACCAAGGATCGTGTACTCGCGGCCCAGCATCTCAGCGGCCCTCACGAGGTCACCTGCTTCGATAGCGTGACGGATCGCTGTGCTGCTCACCGCCTCGCCGTTCCTGAGTGTAACAGCGGGAATTCCGACAACATCGAAGTCGAATTGAGCACCGAGCCTTCTTAAAAGCGCAAGATTGCCACGGCGGCCCTTCCCGAACGACCACTCATGTCCGACGCAAATTTCGCGCAGCGGTTTCGAATGTGTCACGAGTTGCTGCACAAAGTCTTCCGGCGACGTTGCAGCGAATGCCTTGTCGAATTTGATGATGAGCAGATGCTCGACCCCGAGGTCGCGAATCAATCTGATCTTGTGTTGTGTAGCAGTGAGCAGATGAGGAGCCTCCCTGGGCCTGAGCACTTTCATTGGATGCGGGTCGAAAGTAACGACGACCGGAGTGCCATTTGCTGATCGGGCGTGCTGGGCAGAAGTGGAAATGACCGCTTGATGGCCACGATGCACACCATCGAAGACTCCGATTGCAAGAAAAAGGGGGCCGGGCAACTGCGAGAGCTCTGGGATCGAGCGTATGATTTGCATCATAAGAATGACGAATGACGAATGAGGAATGAGGAAGGAAATCCCAATGAC
>QHRI01000305.1 GCA_003221375.1 Verrucomicrobiota bacterium | reverse complement strand
AGAACACGTTGCCGAATTACCCGGCGGTTCAACGGCTCGCAACGGGAGCAGCAATCAGCGTGACTGGCGCGTTGGTGCCGTCGCAAGGTAAAGGACAAAAATGGGAGTTGGTTGCGGACAAAATCGACATCGTAGGAACTGCCGATGACTCCTACCCCCTGCAAAAGAAAGGACACACAGCTGAATTTCTGCGTGAAATCGCTCATCTGCGTCCTCGCTCAAATCTTTTCAGCAGCGTCTTTCGCGTGCGTAGCAGACTCGCGTTTGCAGTTCACCAGTTTTTTCAGGACCGCGGTTTCGTTTATGTTCATACGCCAATCATCACCGGCAGCGATTGCGAAGGAGCTGGAGAACTATTTCGAGTCACAACGCTCGACGCCGAAAAAATACCGCGAATGGGCGATGGCAAAATCGATTATGCGAAAGACTTTTTCGCACGGCCGACGTATCTGACCGTAAGCGGCCAACTTGAAGCTGAAGCCTTCGCGCTGGCCCTGTCCAGGGTTTACACCTTTGGACCCACTTTTCGCGCTGAGAACTCGAACACGTCCAGGCACGCAAGCGAGTTTTGGATGATCGAGCCGGAAATGGCGTTTTGCGATCTGAACGGCAACATGGATCTCGCCGAGGAGTTTGTTAAGTATTTGGTCGCATACGGGCGCGAACATTGCCCGGATGAGATGGAACTTTTCGGCAAGTTTGTGGACAAGGAATTGCTTGCGCGACTTGATTTCGTCGTCGACCGCCCGTTTCAGCGGATCACCTATTCTGAAGCTGTCGAGCTTCTAAAAAAGAGCGGAGAGAAATTCGAGTTTCCCATTCATTACGGATTGAATCTGCAATCAGAACATGAGCGCTGGTTGACGGAGAAACATTTCCAGTGCCCGGTCACGGTTTTCAATTATCCAAAGGAAATTAAACCGTTCTATATGCGTGTGAACGACGACGGAAAGACAGTGACCGCAATGGACCTCCTCGTGCCGGGAATTGGCGAAATCGTCGGTGGCAGTCAGCGTGAAGAACGCCTCGAGATGCTGGAGGAGAACATGCGCCGGCACAACATGGATCCTACTGATTACAAATGGTATCTCGATTTGCGGCGTTACGGTACCGTTCCGCACTCCGGTTTCGGCCTGGGCTTCGAGCGAATGTTGATGTTAATTACGGGGGTACCGAACATTCGCGATGTGATTCCCTTCGCACGCACGCCGGGCAGCGCAGAATTCTGATTCGCGAACTAGGTTTTGATCATCGGGGCCGGCTGTAGAATGATCAGAGCCGACGGTTTTACCGTGATTTCAATTTCATTGGGAGCTTTGCCACTTTGTTTCTTCTTGGGCCAAAGCTTGTCGTCCAAATGAAGTGCTGGCCCTTTCCAGACAACCCGTAATTTGCGAAATTTTCGAGCGGGCAGCGGAGAATTACTTTTCTTCCCATCTACGCGTGCTTCGAAGTGTTTCGCCAGAAGCGCGGAATCGGCTGGGCGTGCGCACGTAAAATCGAATCGTCCATCTCTGGTGCCGGCGCGTGGCGCCAAATAAAGAGCAGGACCGACGGAATGAATATTCATTGCTTCCCAGAGAATGTAGCGCCCGGAAATGTCTTTTCCGTCGAGCTCGATCTTCCATTTGCGCGCCGGATAATCGTGCAGCATTCGGGATAACAGCGCGCTGTGTCGAGCCATCTCTTGCTCTTTGGAAAGCTTCTTAGTCGTTTTGTTCTTTTTTTCCTCTTTTTTCGCGGCTTGAACGTAATCTGCAAGCAGGCCCCCGCCTGCCGCTTCAAAAAAGTAGCGTTCACCCCACGGCCCATACGCAAATCCGACGTCAAATGTCCGTTTCTTTCCGCCTTCGAGCCTTGTAATAATTTCCTCGGGAGAAGCGACGAAGCCGAGCGCACGAGCAAGATTATTCGCCGTGCCGAGCGGGAGCACGCTTAAGGGAATGCCGCTGTCGACAAGCCGGGACGCGACCTTTGCGGTAGTCCCGTCTCCGCCGGCGGCAAGCACGAGGTCGGTCGGTTTCTTGAGAGCCTTCTTGAGGCCCGGTTCTTTCGTCGATTGATAAGTGGCGTGATGTCCAGCTCTGGCTAGCAATGCCATCAATTGCCTTTTGCCATGTTTTGCATCACCAGCCTTCGGATTGTGTATCAGTGTGATTCGCATCCTCTTTCGCAATCGTAGATACTACATCGAACGGTTCGGCCAAAAACAATCTGGCACACGTTTCATAAAATAAGGACATGCGAATTTTGATTTCGA
>QHRI01000304.1 GCA_003221375.1 Verrucomicrobiota bacterium | reverse complement strand
GCCCGGCGACCGCGTCTGCGTACATTATCTGGCACACTGCGGGACTTGTGAGTTCTGCCGTCGCGGCTTGGAACAATTTTGCGACACCGGAGAAATGATCGGCAAACATCGCGACGGAGGGTATGCGGAGTTCGTTAAGGTTCCCGGCAGAAATGCGTTTGTGCTCCCTGCGGAAGTTTCCCTGGAGATCGGCGCGACCATGATGTGTTCGTCAGCGACTGCGCTTCATGCGCTGAACAAGGCACGACTGAAGGCAGGCGAGTCGATTGCAATTTTCGGGTTCGGTGGATTGGGATTTTCGGCGTTGCAATTGGCGCGAGCGTTTGACTGCGAGCAGATCTACGTGGTCGAGATCAATCCGGCCAAACTTGCGTGGGTCGAAAAGCGTGGAGCCATCGCAATCGACGCAAATAAGGGAAATCCAGTCGACCAGATCACAGACGCGAGGAATGGAAAAGGCGTGGATGTTTCGCTGGAGTTAATCGGATCGGCAAAGACGATGCGACAAGCAGTCCAATGTTTGCGCCCGCTTGGTCGTGCGGCGCTTGTTGGATTAACGGCGGAGTCAATGTCGATCCACCCGTACACCGAATTGATCAACAAAGAGGTCGAGATCATCGGCGTGTCCGATCATCTCGCCGCTGAACTTCCCACGCTGATCGAGCTCGCCCGGGCCGGCAAACTTCGTTTTCCGCCAGACGCTTTGCGCTTTGTCGATCTCGATGCGGAACAAATCAACGCGTCACTCGACGCATTTCAGAATTCCCTCGATCACATTAGAACGGTAATAAGAATGACGAGTGACGAGTGACAAGTTAACAGAGTTTGCGAAGCGCTATGCACAGGCGTGGTGCAGTCACAGTCCGGAACGTATCGCGGCATTTTTCGGGGAAAACGCTTCACTCAAGGTGAACGATGACGCGCCGGCGATTGGAAGGAAGGCGATTGCGGAAATTGCACGCGGATTTATGCGCGATTTTCCGGACATGACCGTGACTTTCGACAAGCTTGAGCCGCGCGAAGACGCGACCGCGTTTCACTGGACATTCATTGGCACGAACAGTGGACCTGGCGGAACTGGAAATCGCGTCCGAATCAGCGGCTACGAACTTTGGAAGATTGGAAACAACGGACTGATCGCAGAATCGAAAGGCCATTTCGATGCCGCCGATTACGAAAGACAACTTAAGCGTCCAGCCTGAATCGTGATCATGGTCGAAGTTTTTCGGTGCCAGACGAAATACGGGTGCTTCGCGCCGCTAAATCATAAAGCGATGTTTCGTTTTCTCGCTTACTTTTAGTTCAGGCATGTGCTGCCGCAGGCGATTGGGCTCTCCACGCAGCAGATGCAACAGATCGCGCGCGAATTTAATTTCTCCGAGACCACCTTCGTATTTCCTTCAAAAGCGGGTCACACGCGCCACGTCCGAATCTTTACCCCGGCCAGAGAGATTCCGTTTGCTGGACACCCCAACGTCGGAACCGCATTCGTACTCGCCAGCGCCGGCGAGTTGGGCGAGATCAAGTCTTCGCTCACCGTTACTTTTGAAGAGGAGGCCGGTTTGGTTTCCGTCACGATTCTTGAGTCCGATGGGAAAATTGAATCGTGTGAGCTGACTGCGCCTCAATCGCTTTCTTTCGGAAAAACTCTTCCTGTGGAGCTGGTGGCAGCCGCGATCTCTGTCGATCCAAAGGAGGTCGTTACGAAAACACACGGTCCGCAGGTGGTGTCTGTGGGTCTTCCTTTTATCTTCGTAGAGCTAAGAGACCGCTCGGTGCTCGAACGCGCGCGCGTCAACATGAGCGGATTTGAAGCTTTGACTGCCCAGGATGTGATGCCCGATGTCTATCTTTACATCCGTGCCAGCGACGGTTTTGACATTCGCGCCCGGATGTTCGCACCCTTGAGCGGGGTTCCTGAAGACCCAGCTACGGGCAGTGCTAACTGTACTCTTGCCGGACTTCTGGCTCACTACAACCAGGACCGCAACGGGAGTTTCAGCTGGCGAATCGCCCAGGGAGTTGAGATGGGACGGCCGAGTACACTTATCGCTCGTGCGGAAAAGAAGGATGGCGTCGTCCAAATAACTCGGATAGGAGGCGCAACGATTCTGGTCAGCGAAGGGACGATTTACCTCGATTGAATTCGCACTCTCGGTCTCTGATGGCGTCTGTTGTACGAAGATCGAGGTTCCGTCTGATGTATCCCCTCCTGTTTATGGTTTAGCCGGTTTAGAAAGTTCACGTGTCGATCGAAATTCGAGAAGAGTGCCATGATGACATCGCCGCTGTTCGTGACCTGAACAGGCAAGCATTTGGACAAGATCAAGAGAGCAACATTGTTGATGTACTACGAGCTAACGAAGCCGCTTTGCTTTCCCTAGTCGCGACCGTCGACGATCGAGTGGTCGGTCACATCATGTACAGCCCGGCAGTTGTCGGCGACAACATTACAGGCGCTGCATTAGGTCCCATGGCAGTGCTTCCAGAATACCAGCGCCAGCGAATTGGAAGCAAACTGATTAAAGCAGGCAATCGGAAACTGAAGGATGCAGGTTGCCCATTCATCGTTGTTGTAGGCCACGCGGACTACTATCCCCGATTCGGATTCAGACCCGCCAGCAAACATCGAATCAAGTGCGAATGGGACGTTCCTGACAATGCCTTCATGTTGCTGGTTCTGGACCAAGCAAAGATGGAGAGCGTTTCCGGCTTGGCCAAGTACAGACATGAGTTCTCAAGCATTTCCTAAGCTTGAATTTCGACGCCGCATGAGCACGAACAGCTCAACACAGAGTCGATGGCTAGGTCTAGGCCTCCCGGATTCAAAGATCGCTTAATCGTATACTGACGAAGTAAGAATTGGGATGAACTCGATGCGTCTCCGCCCTGTACTTACCGCGCTTGGGCTTAACGCCGTTCCGGCGTGGGGTTGGTTCGTGGGCGAATGGTCCGCGGGCACGATGCTAGTGCTCTACTGGCTGGAAACGCTCATTGGCACATTGTTCCTCGCTTGCCTAATCATCATCCATCGCCGCATCCGACCCAGCAGAGGACATTGGGATTATCACGCGCCGCAAGGCCAGGCATCGCAGACTGGCAGCGGTCGCTCCACTTATCTCACGACGTTCCTTGTTCCGGCCGTGACCTTCACTGCTGCCCACGGAATTTTTCTTGCCGCACTCGGCTTCATCGCGATCAAGAACAATTTGAGCCCCGAAGCGAGGGTCAACGTTCACGATTTACTTGCCGGGTTAATCGGCATCGCGCTGTTTCAAAGTGCCGATTTCATCTTCGATCTCATTTGGCTAAGAGATCGTCCATTCGCCTGGATTGAAAAACTGGGCCAAATAACCTTCGCTCGCGTCATCGTCGTTCATCTCACGATCATCGGCGGCATGGCAGCCGTTATATTTACCGGCGCTAATCGAAACTTCTTCGGCGTCTTCATCTTCTTGAAAAATCTGATGGACCGCATCGGATCGCCCAAGTACAAGAACACAACCTTCGCCCAGTTCTGGAAGCAAACAGACGATCAGGAAGACGCCCGTGTCGCTCGAAACGAAAAACCGATGGAAGCCTCTGTGGCGTGACTGATTGTTAAATGTTTAGACCCGGCCTTTTCTAACTGTTCGTCGCTGCCTCGCAAGTAATCGGACTATTACTGCTTATCAGAAAGTAGTAGCATTATGCCCCACGAAGTTCGCGACCGGTGAGGCTGACATCCGTAACTTTCGCGTGTTGCCTTTTTTCAGTGTGCGTAATCAGCAACTGTCTTCGCCACATCGAGAGTGGACGCTTTGCCTCCCATGTCATAGGTGCGCACTTTGCCTTCAGCGATCACGCGAGCGATGGCCGACTCGAGACGCGTTGCCATTTCGTCTTCCTTGAGCCAGTCGAACATCAATTTCACTGTTAGTAACATCGCGATCGGGTTGACCTTGTGTTGGCCCGCGTATTTCGGCGCTGAACCATGCGTGGGTTCGAACACGGCATAGTTGTCGCCGAGGTTCGCACTGGGCGCGAAACCAAGACCGCCAACCAGACCCGCACACAAGTCGCTGACGATGTCGCCGAACATATTTTCTGCTACCAACACTGAGTAATCCTGCGGGTTCTTGAACATCCACATGCAAATGGCGTCGATATTCACTTCGTCCGCCCAAATATCCGGATAACCTTTCGCCACGTCGCGAAAACATCGCGTCATCAATCCGCCGGTCTCGCGCAGCACATTCGGTTTCTCGATCAAAGTGACACGCTTGCGTCCAGTCTTCTTTGCGAACTCACAGCGCGGTGTAAACCGGCTCCGGCAATGGAAAAAACTCCACGCCGCCATACATTCCTTCGGTATTCTCACGAAAGACGACCTGATCGATCGGAACATCCGCACCGGTCGGGTTCGTGATCTTGTTACCGCGATAATTCAACGGGTTACCCGGGTAACTTTTACATGGCCGCATGTTGGTGTGCAGGTTGAACAACTGCCGCAGACCTACGATCGGCGAGAAATAGCTCAATCCTTTCCCCTGAAGTTCCGGGCTCAATTCTTCTTTCGCTTTGTCCTGCGGCTTGCTGGTGATTGCGCCGAACAGCGCGCACGTCGTGTCTTTGAGCGCTTTCACTGTGCGATCGGGGAGAGCATTGCCTTCCGAGCACCAAAATTTCCAGCCGATGTCGCAGGGCACGTATTCGGCATCAAACTTCATTCGATCGAGGACGATTCGCGCCGCCTCCATCACATCGTTCCCAACGCCGTCGCCCGGCATCCACGCAATTCTGTATTTAGCCATAGGAAGGCGACTTTATCGGGGCGGGTGCCACCCGCAAGTAGCAGCGACTTGGGATCGTATATCTGTTTGAGTCGCGCTTTCAGCGCTAGTTCCTCATCGAATCATGAATCCTGGGGCTGTACCCCAGGCTGTTATGAGAACGCGCCTGTGGCGCTGAACGTGTCAGCGGTATGCGGTCACAAATTGTGGCCGCTTCCCGCCGCGACCTGACAATGATATCTTTTCGACGCTTGATTATTACAGACTGATAAACCGTTGCTGTTGGCGTCATGAAAAACAAGCCCCCACCTGTTACTATCCTGACTATCCGTGAACAGAAGGTGGTGCTCGATAGTGACCTCGCTGCGGTCTATGGAGTCACGACGAAACGGCTCAATGAACAGTTTCGACGCAATCGGAAACGCTTCCCAGCAGATTTCGCATTCCAACTCACGGCCGATGAGTTCGAATCTTTAAGATTGCAAATTGCGACCTTAGACGAGGGTACGCCGGGGCGCGAAACGAAGCGGTCGCAAATTGCGACCAGTTCAAAGAGCGCAGGGTACGCAGAGCTGGCTAACTGGTCGCAAATTGCGACCAGTTCGGGGAAGCATCGAGGAAAGGCCTATTGACCATGGGCGTTTACTGAACACGGCGCACTTCAGGCCGCGAACATTCTCCGAACAGATCGTGCCATTGCAATGAGCGTCTATGTCATTCGGGCGTTTATTGAATTGCGCGAAAAAATTGCGGCCAATGCCGCGATTCTGAAGCGTCTGGCAGAGATCGATAAAACGCTGTTGGAACACGACACCGCGCTACGCGAGATATATCAGAAACTTGTGCCGCTTCTCTCGCCTCCGCCAGAACCTCCGCGCCGACAGATAGGATTTCAGGCTGCATCATAGGTAGGTCAGCCCAAATACATCGAACTATGTGGTTGCAAATTGCGACCGCTTCAGAGGGCGCATTGTAGCCGCGGCGCTGCGTCGCCGTGCTGGGAGCACGCAGGCGAAGCGCCTCGACTCAGCGAGGCGGCTACAACGCGATCTCGCCTCCATCGGAAGCGCGTGCTGCCAGCTCCGAAACCGAAATTACGCGGTTATTTCCTGCTTATTACGTAGCCGTGTGGCGACGAGATTTTCTGCGCCGCCAGCGACAATCAGTTCCTGCGCAGCAGGACTCAATGGCGGAAACGAGAATGATTTTCCATCCACGCTCAAGATCGATTTGGCGTAATCGATCGTGATTTCAGGCCCTACAGTCGTGGGTGCGTGATTGGTCAGAGCCGACCGCAGATGCGTCACTAACTCGGGACACTCGAACACCACGAACCCGTTGTTGAACGCGTTGCGTTTATAAGTTTCAGAAAAGCTACCAGCAATCACGCAGGGAATTCCTTTATACTTGAGTGCCGTGGCAGCTTGTTCGCGGCTCGAGCCGGTGCCGAAATTGAATCCAGCGACGAGGACGTCGCCCTTTTGATAAAGCGCGTTGAAGTTCGGATCGTAATTTTCGAATGTGACTGCGGCCATCTG
>QHRI01000337.1 GCA_003221375.1 Verrucomicrobiota bacterium | reverse complement strand
GACAGGTGACGAGCTAGAAAAACCGTCGAACTGAGGAGTGGCCGTTGTATTAACTATCAGCATTGTTCGAACGCTCATAATGAGCCAAAGCGCAAGGGTCCCGGAAAAGACACGAACAAATGTGAAAGTGGCGGGATCGATGCTGCTTTCCTTCAATGCGGCTCGGCATAAGAGCGAATTGCTGGCGAAGGCAATCATCGCCAGCAGCGTGAGAATGAAAATTCGCGGGGTGCTCAGAAAACTTCCAATCTCGAATTTGACGGGAACGTGCTCGGCATCGTCCGCCGTTTTCGTTGCCACTCAATGCAATCTTACTACTCGACTTTTTCCCAGAACCCACGCCGATTTGGAATGTTCGGGAAGACAAGTTGGCCCTGGTAGAAAGTGAACGGATTGGAGCGGTCGTTGCCACCGAACGACAACGTCAGTGTTTTGCCTTCAACGCTCCAATGGCCTGTCACCGGCTCTCTGCGCTCGTAGGCTGTTACGGTCCAGTTCTCAACAGTGCCATTGGAATGAAGGACCAGATGTTCGTCTATCGGGCCCGTATAGCCGATCGTAGTTTTTCGCCAATGACCAATCAACCCGCTCGAATTTTCCGAAGAGGGACCACTTGATTCTTGAAATCTGATGATGCCCGAGCCGGCAGCTTTTGTCCAAAATACAGCGAAGGCGAAAGTCGCGCATAGCGCGAGCAAAGTGACGTGGATTTTTTGGAAACCGCGTTGTGTTCTCATGGGAACCTCTGCGCCGAGTCTGAAGCGGTGACCCATCGATGACAACTCTATTCGTGGTTTGTTGCGCGGCATCGAACTCGAATCGATGTTTAACGGGATAAGATGAAGCTTCCAACGATCAGCGAACGAGGCCGATTTTCTTCGCCGGCGCCCGCGCCGCAGGCTCTGGCATGGTACGGCCATAAATTGTGGATGGGTTCACGCGATCTGCGCCGAATTTACGTCATCGATCCGAAAGAGTGGAAAGTGCTCGAAGGAGAAGAACCACCTGGCATACCTTGGGCGGCTGTTGCGACGAACGGGACGCTTTGCTTTACTACTGGCGAAGGTCCGAATGACGATCGTTACATTCGCCGATTCACCCCCGAGATCGGCTTTTCGGAGCAGGATAAAATCGCTTGCCCGGAATTTACCGGATCGTACCTCAGCTACGACGGTGAGAGTCTCTATCTAAGTCAGTGGTATAAACATCGCATCCTCAAGCTGGATCTGAATGGCAATATCACCCGCGCTATTCACATAGGCGCTGAGATTTCCGGTCATGTCTTTGTTGATGGAATGATCTACGTGTTGCGCGGGACCGAACAGAACGGCGAGAGCTGGACCATCGCGCGCCTCGATCCGCAAGAGGAAAAGCCGGAGATTAAAGACATCGCGGTCGTGCCGTTTGCGTGTCGCTCACTTACTTTTGATGGCGCGAACTTTTGGTCGAATCATCGCGCTGCGAACGAAATCGTATCGTTCGCAGTGTCATCGTAGCCGCTGCCGTTCGCTGCGACATTCCAATCCTGCATCCTAAGATTTCGCGAGGGATATCGCGTGAATAGTCGCGAGTCTGACTAACGCCCGGTAAAACGTGATTTCAATCAGCAATTCATTTAAACGTCAATGTTTGTTGGACATTACAGTGTTGCGTTCGCAGCTAAGAGCGAGAAAAACAAAATTCCCCTTTGGGTTTTGTTTATCGCTGTTCAATTCCTCGATTACATTTGGGCGACACTGGTGCTTCTCGGGATAGAAAAGTTGCGCGTGATTAAGGGATTCACGGCTGGCAGTATGCTCGACTCGTACTTCCATCCCTATTCGCACAGTTTGATCGCAGCAGTCGTTTGGAGCTGTGTGGGTGCATTCGTGTATAAAACAGTATGCAGCAGGGTCCGATACCCTTGCATAAGATCCGCGGCTCTAATCGTAGGACTCGCTGTTTTCTCCCACTGGATTCTCGATTTGGTTGCGCATCCGCGTGACCTCGCGATCTACGACAACACGTTGAAAGTGGGTTTTGGCTTGTGGAATTATCGAAATCCCGAGTTTGCATTGGAGATCGCACTGCTTGGTATCGGGATGGTCTTTTATCTGGCGCAAAATATAATGCCGACAATTCGTAAAGGAGCTGTAATCACTTTCGGAGTCGCTCTCACTATTGTTCAGATAGGAGACACGTACGTGCCTCGCAATAGAGAAAATCGGGAGTCGGCGGCAAACTAACATGCTGTGATCATAATTGTTTTCGGTGTTTCCGGCGCAGGGAAAACGACGGTTGGCAAGCTGCTCGCCAAAGATCTTGGCTGGCGATTTCTTGAAGCGGACGACTTCCATCCACGCGCAAACATCGAGAAGATGCGTGGCGGCCGTCCACTGACCGATGAAGACCGCTGGCCATGGCTGGAACGTTTGCGCGAACAGATTGCGCGTTCTGTTGCCGCAAAAGAGAACGCGGTGCTTGCGTGCTCCGCATTGAAACGTGCGTATCGGAAACGTTTACACGTCAGCGATGACGTGAACCTTGTATTTCTTCGCGGGGATTACGCTCTTATTGAGAAACAACTTCGCGATAGACGCGGTCACTTCATGAGTCCTGGGTTGTTAAAAAGCCAGTTTGCTGTGTTGGAGGAACCCGACCCTGACGAACACGTGTTAACAATTGAGCTTGGCCGGAAACCGCAAGAGCTTGTCGAAGAAATCAAAGTGAGGTTGGGTTTGGGAAGTAACACATGACTGCTACGCTTTGTAATAAAGATTGTCGCTCTCGACGTCGAAGATTCGATTCCATCTGGCGCGATAATTCTCAAATGCGATCTGCGCTCCCAATTGCATAAGCTGTTCTTCAGAGAAAGCCTCGCGCAACCGCGCATATAAATCGTCGGAAACATTCGATGGCGTATCAGTCATCGCATTTGCCAGTTCGATAACCAGTCGTTCTGTGTCGTTAAATGGAGCCCTGTCATCACCGAGCACAGCGCGCAGTTTGTCATCGTTCAGACCCGCTTTTCTGCCCACGGCAGAATTGACGTCTACTCAGAAAGGGCAACCAATGCGCGCCGCGGCGCGGATTTTGCCCAGTTGAATGTAACGCAACGAGACTAGGCGCTTTCGTCCGAGCGCAGTTTCCATGGCTATCCCACCCCAAACGAGACCTGGCAGACGCATCTGAATCTTCGCCGGCGTAAGATCTTTGCCGAGCATTTTGCGCATCACCCCGTAGAACCAGCGCAGATGCCATGGCGCCTCCTTCTTTTCTAACCCTGAAACTCGAGCCATAACTAAATCCGTATCGTTCTCCACAATGCCTTCGGTCTTAACGTCCGACACTCATCTGATTCTATGATGTTCGTGCAGTTTTTTTCAGCGAAACGAGTTTGTTCACGAGTCCGTTAGTCATCTTCTCCAAAAACATTCCCCACGCACTGAGCACGGCTAGAGTTGGCACGCAGATCAGTAGAAATGCCCAGATGGGCACCTCACGAATGCGGAGCCCGAGCCAGATGACGTAAGGTTGGTGAATGAGATACAGGCCATAGGAATACAATCCCACAAGTCCGAAAAGTTTTGCTGGTTCTTTGAATAACAAAATGATTCCAGCAATGCCCACGATTTCGAGCATGCAACATGTGCCTGTCGCAAAATCGACGAAGATGTACTCGTAAAGACCGTTATAGAGCTGCAGCGCGGCAGGGTAGAGCATGAGTCCAAGAACGAGACCCGCGCCGCGAAGTAAAAACCATTCTACTCGCGCCGTCGATCGCGTGTGCCAGACCGCGAGCGACATTCCCAGCGCGAACTCGGGCAAGCGACAGATCGCGAACCCGCCTAACACCCACAGCCCACTTTGATGCCAGACTACAAGCAACATGTAACGGGCGAAAAATCCGGCGATACACGCGATGAACAAAAACCAGCACGGACCAACGCGTCGCGCCGTGAGGAAAAGCAGTGGAAAAATCAAATAGAGTTGGATCAGCATGGCGAAGTACCACCAGGACGCGTTGAGGTACATGAAATTCATCTGAATATCGATGAAGCGCAGACCCAGAAGACTAAGGATGATGCGATCGTCCACAGGTTCCAGGCGCGCAACAAACGGCGAGAGGAGATAAACCAAATGCGCAACCCAGTACATTGGATAGAGGCGTAGGAAGCGCCCGCGATACCACCCGCCCCACGCGATTGCACCGGACTCGGCACGGCGCATGGTCGATTGCATCAGCGTCCAGCCGCTGAGGATGATGAAAACACCGACAGCGTGAAATCCGAGTCCTGTAACTTTTAACCACGCCAATCTGAGAATGGTCAGCGCACCCGCAGTGAGGCTACTCCAGTTGGCTGGTGCAAGGACGCCGTGTTGGAAATACGTCGTGAAAAAATGAAAGTAAGCGACGAAAAGAATTGCGAGCCCCTTTGAAATATCAATCCAAAGGAGGCGCTTCATCGCATCGGCTTAGCAGGCTTATGCCGTCTTGGTCAAGGCATGCCGATTTCACTCGGCGCTCACATGGACGTTAGGCCGGTGACGACTCCCCGTTACTGGGACACTGTTGAACCGACTATAGTAGCCGATCGAGTGGTGCTCCCAGCGAGCGCGAGAATTACATCCGTTTTTGCGATGGTGCCGATCAAGCGTTTCGTTGCCGTATCATTTACCACGGGTAACCGCTCGCCATCATGTTGTCTGAACCGCTCGAGCGCGACGGTAAGGGATGCGGTCGGTCGGACTACCGGGATGGAATCGTGTAGGATGTCTCCGGCGATGACGACCATCGGGTTTGCACGAATTTCTCTGCGATCTCCGAGAACCCGGCCTTGGGTGAAATGGTCAGTGGTTTCGGTTTCATGATGTCGCGAACATGGAGTTCCGCCAGCTGTCTGCGATAATCGCCGGCACCTTTTCGCTTGAGTGCTTCCGCATAAATCGACTGTTTCTCGATGCTGACAGATGTGTAATAGGCAACCACGCACGCCAGCATTAGCGGCAGAATAATCTGATAATCGAGCGTGATCTCGAAGATCATCACGATCGCCATGATGGGAGCGTGGGTGGCGGCAGCGAGAAATGCACCCATCCCGACGAGTGCAAACGCACTGGGATTGACCGAAAAATGGCCGAGTAGATGGTTTGTGCCTGTTCCGAACAAAAATCCAAGGCTTGCTCCAATGAACAGCGTCGGCGTGAATACTCCACCCACTGCGCCAGAACCGAAAGTAGCAGTGGTGGCGAGTACTTTGAAAATGAGGATGACCGCGAGTGCTTGCCAGAGCCATTCACCACGCAAAACCCCGCTTACGACACTGTAGCCATTACCGCAGACTTCGGGATGCAATATGGCCAGCCCGCCTACGATAAGGCCGCCAACACACATCTTTATGTAAACAGGCGCCGCGATTCGCCCAGCCCATTCTTCAGTTGCGCGCAGCAGCCGAATGAACCATGGCGCAAGGAGACCAGCGCTAAGCCCGAGCAAAAGATAGGGTCCAATCTCCCAATTGCGGTTGAGCTGGAATGCCGGGATCTTGTACAGCGGATCTGGTCCGAGAAATCCCCTGACTGTCAATGTCGCGATGACCGACGAAAAGACCAGAGGGCCGAAGATTTCCATGGCCAAGGAGCCCAGCACAATCTCTGCGATAAACACCGCTCCCGCGATTGGTGCGTTATAGGCCGATGCGATACCGGCAGCCGCACCACAGCCCACAAGCAATCGAAGTCGCGGCGTGGTCCATTTTTGAAGCCGTCCGCCGAGAGATGCGACCAACGCTGACAGCTGAACGAGGGGGCCTTCGCGTCCGATCGAGCCCCCGGATGCAATTGTGAAGAGTGACTAGAGACATTTCAGCAGCGTGCGTCGCGCAGCAATCTTCCCGTCACCAAGCACCACCGCTTCCATGTAGTCGGTGGTTGTCACTTGTCCGCGCAATCGTGTGCCGAACTGAATGATTGCGCCGGCAACGAGACCACCGATTGCTGGAATGCCAAGGCGCAGGAGCGGCGGGAGCTGGGAAAAACTTTCAACTAAGCCGGGTTCCGAACTGCCGGTAAGGATTTTGTGAACGACGCTTGTTGCAACGCGAAACAGGATTGAACAAACGCCGCCGCAAAATCCGATGACACCGGCCCAAATTAGCGTGGCCTGAAGATCAGTTGGTCGTATTCGCTCCTGAAACCAGACAAGGACCTTGAGCTGACGAAATGTATTCAGACTTGAATGAGATTTTTTGGTAATGGCACTGCCGGAAGCCACTTTTATCAAGTCGATGCACCGTAGCCTGCGTCAAGCGCGAGAATGATCTTCAGCGAACCATTCTTATTGTGCCATCATTCCACTGGAAAACCTGAGGTTGTGAATGCGCATGACATTTCACTCGAACGGGGACGACTGGGCGTTGTGCTTGCGACGATTGTCATCAACGTCGCTGCGGTTTTACTGTTGACGCTCGCGCCGTGGTCGGACTGGCGCACGGGTGCGGCACTCAACTTTGTTGATAATTTCCTTCTCATCGGCTTTGCACTCGTTAGGCGGGACGCATTGCTGAGTCGGTTTCTCCTTTTTGGAGTCGTAGTCGGCTTCACTGAGCTTGCGGCCGACGCGTGGCTTGTCGATTACACACGAACGCTGGACTACTCCATTGGCGGCGGTCCAATAATCTGGCGATCACCGCTCTGGATGCCGTTGGCTTACTCGTGATCGGTTTGCTTGGCGCGATCAATATTCCTTTCTACGAAGAGATGGCCCGCCGAATTCACTGGTGGCAATACAGCGGTTGCCGCATGATTTCGTTCACTCCGTGGTACATCGTTCTAGGCGAGTTCGGGATTGCGCTCGTGCTGGCGTTGCTTGCACGCACCCTGCGACAGGGCTCGTGGCGCCAAGCTGTTATTGCCGGGGTCGGCGGCGGATTTTCGATCTTTATCTGCTACGCTCTGGCGTTTTGGATCACTGATCGATTGTTCGGATAAAGGGGAGTCAGCTTTCAGCCGGCAGACGCGTGGGTTTGCTCTGAGCCTGGTTTTTTACAGAACCAGATGGCAACTGCGCAGACGAGCAACGCAACCGTGATGACGAGGAAAGCGTCATTAAACGCCATGACGAATGCCTCGCGAGTTACAAGTGACTTAAT
>QHRI01000336.1 GCA_003221375.1 Verrucomicrobiota bacterium | reverse complement strand
CATCCTTTCGGGTTGTCCTCGGCCCGACGATTAATGCAGACAAAGAGATAACGCTTGCGTTGCACAGACGATGAGAGTCGAAGAAGCCGAGCAGGACGTCAAAGGCCAAAGAATCAGCCGCCGGATCAGAAGCAAACGCACTCCGAACTTCGAGTGTTTGTTCAAAGTGAGTTGCGCCGCACAATCATGCCGGATATTGAAACAACAAAGGGGTTGCATGAGCACCAGGAAAGGCGTGATCGGAATTCTGACCGGCGGTGGGGATGTGCCGGGGCTCAATCCGGCGATCCGCGCGGTCACCATTCGCGCCCTGCGCGAAGGCTATCAGGTCATCGGTATCCGCCATGGCTGGCTGGGCGCGATTAGCATTCTGCGTGATGAACAAGCCGAGAACAGCGAGCACTTTCAAATCCTGACGGAAGAGATCGTCAATCGTGCAGCACGCACCGGCGGAACGTTTCTGCATACCTCGCGGACGAACCCATCAGCAGTGAAAAAAGAAGAGGTACCTGAAGCGCTGCGCGCAATGTTCAATCAAGACAAGAACGATCTCACTTCTGAAGTCATCAAGAACCTGGATTGGCTGGGAATTGACTATCTGATTCCGATCGGCGGCGACGACACGCTTTCTTTTGCGACCCGTTTGTCCAAGGAAGGCGTCAAGGTTGTGGCGATACCCAAGACGATGGATAACGACGTGCCGGGCACCGATTATTGCATCGGCTTTAGCACCTGTGTCAGCCGGACGATTGAATTGTCGAATCGTCTCCGCACCTCGGCGGGATCTCACGAACGTTTTCTGGTTATGGAAGTGTTCGGACGGTACGCGGGGTTCACTGCGATGTTGCCAACGATGGCGGGCGCGGCAAATCGGTGCGTTATCCCGGAATACAAATTCGACATGGAGCATTTGACCGAGTTGTTGTGCTATGACCGCGCACACCATCCGAGCAAATATTCAGTCGTTATAGTTTCAGAAGGG
>QHRI01000335.1 GCA_003221375.1 Verrucomicrobiota bacterium | reverse complement strand
TCAAATCGGCGCTCCCTCCAACATGGCCGCCGCCGTCGCTCTGGGCTGAGGGAGTATTTGCCGCCGCATATTGGATGCGCTGTCCAAGTGCGTCCGCATCCGGCCAGAGTTTCTTTGCCAAAACTTCGTCAATAATCGCCACCTTCGGACCGGGCTGAGTCGCCTCAGCTTCGGTGAACGCGCGACCACGCACGACTGGCAAGCCAACGGTTGAAAAATAATCTGCGCCGACGCTGTTCCACGGAACATCGAAAGCGAGCCCCTCCGCGGCAGTAGCCGGCCTCGCATCGGGAGCGAGATTGAAGCCGGCGCGTTGAACTTTTCTAGTCGATTCAAACATTCCGAATGGAACGATTGAACAGATGCTTGCGTGCTCCACGCCCGGCAGCGCCGCGAGTCTGTCGTTCAGGTTGCGATAAAGCTCCTGTGCGCGTTTCGGCTCATAACCAGCCAAACTCGCATCAACTTCCAGAATGTAATTTGCGCCTGGTTTTAGTCCGATATCAACGGATGCGGCCTTGCCTGCGCCACGAATGAACAATGCCGCCGCGGTGATCAGTGCGAGCGAGAAGGCGATTTGCACGACCACGAGCGGGTGGCGCGGTAGAAATTTCCAGCGCCGGCGTACCACGTCTTCCCCGGCATGTTCCTTCAGATCAGTCACGAGCGCGCGGCGCGAAATTTTCAAAGCCGGCCCAAGCGCAAACATCAGCGTACCAAGCAGGCAAAATCCAAACGTCGCCCCCAAAATTGCGGGGCTCGGTCCGCTCAACCACACAATGTCGAGCGGCATCAGCTTGCGCATGGAGGCAATCAGCAAATCTGACGACCAAAGTCCAAGAACGAGACCACCAGCGCCGCCAAGCAACGCGAGCACGAAACCTTCTGTGAGAAGCTGGCGAATGATCCGCCAACGGCTGCCCCCGAGCGCGAGGCGGATTGCGATCTCTTTGCGGCGCGCCGTCGCGCGTGCGAGTAGCATGTTAGCCAGGTTGAGGCATGCCACCAGCAACACCACTGCCGCCATTCCAAGCAGCAATGGCGCGATGACTTTTATCCCACCCTCGGCCCCAGGGTTATTGCTTACCGAATTACGCGACACCGGCGCGGTCATGAACGTCTGATCCTTTTGCTCAACGGGGTAGGCTTTTTCTAAATTGGCCGCCAGCCCTTGGAGTGCAGGCTTGGCTGCGGTTGCGGTCATCCCAGGTTTCAGCCGGCCCATGATGCGCAACTGCGTTCCTTTGCGATCGTCGATAGTCGTCTTGTTGTCGGAATTAAAATCGTTCGCTACCTGATCGTAAACACTCATCGGCAACCAAACTTCCGGAGAAAGAATTGTCATCGTGCCGACAAAACCCTTCGGCGTAATTCCGACGATCGTGAAAGAGCGGCCGTTGATGAGTAAGTGAGAACCGAGCACGCCAGGATCGAGGTCGTGCCTTGCCCAATAACTGTAACTGACAATCGCGACCTGCGCGTCGTGGCCTGGCGTTTCCTCCTCTGGCAAAAATGAACGGCCGCGCGCCAATGGAACGCCCAGGACTGAAAAATAGTTCGAGGTAACGACAGCGCTGAAGGCGCGCCGCGTATCGCCTTTCTGGCCCAGACCAATGAACGCCAAATTGAAGCCCATTGCGTCACTGAAAACCGTGTTCTGCTGACGGATGTCGAGATAAGTGGGATAAGAAAAACCGCGGAACTTCTTTGGATCCTTCTTGTCCTGAGAAAACAGCTGCACCATTTCGTGCGGATTTGCATAAGAGGGAGGAGCAAAGAAAAGGGCGTTTACGAGGCTGAACACAGCAGTGTTCACGCCAATGCCAAGCGCGAGCACAGTTGCCGCTGCAATTGTAAATCCCGGCGCCTTGAACAACTGGCGGAAGGCAAATTTGAAATCGCGAATCATAGTCACGCGTTGTGGCCGAGCACGACCATTGGGTCGGCTCTCGTTGCGCGCATCGCCGGGAGGTAGCTCGCGGCCAGCGCAACGGCGCCGAGTAAAATTGTCACCAGCACAAACGTCGTCGCGTCGAATGCGCTCACGCTGTAGAGCAATGCGCGCAACGTATGTGTACTCATCAAGGCGACGATGAGGCCGATGATTGTTCCGACTGAAATCAGTTTGAGTGAACGGGAGAGGACCAGTTTGAGCACATCACTGCGCTGCGCGCCAAGCGCCATTCGCACACCGATTTCGTGCGTGCGTTGAACAACCAGGAACGACATAACGCCGTAAATGCCGACACTCGCCAGCAGCACCGCGATGCCCGCAAACACTCCCAGCAAAACTACCGAAAGCCGTCGCGGCGCGATCGAATCGGCAATAACGTTTTCGAATGTACGAACGTTCGCCAAAGGCAGGGCAGGATCGATCCCCCGGAGTTCGCGGCGAATCGCTGGAAGCAAACCGCCCAGGTCCTGGTCGCTCCTGATTACGTAGATCGTTGTGAAATACGGCTCCTGAGCGAACGGAACGTACATTTCCGGCTTTGGCTCGACATCCAATCCGAAATGGCGCATGTCGCCGATAACTCCCACAATCGTGATCCATTTCGGATTTTTCTTCGGGTTATCAAAGGTAATGCGTTTACTCACAACATCTCCGTTCGGCAAAAATTTTTTCG
>QHRI01000013.1 GCA_003221375.1 Verrucomicrobiota bacterium | reverse complement strand
GTCTGCGGCTGGTGATTCAATATCTTCGGGAAGAAAACGGAAGCGCGGCTGCATAGCTGTAGCAGCGTCTCTGCGAGACGCGCGGTGGATGTGTCGCAAAGACATTAGCGCCGCGCCTCTTACAGCGAGGCGGCTACATCGTAGAAAGTTGCCCGTGTTCTTCCATCAAATATCGATCCGTCATTCCCGCGATGTAGTCGCACACCGTGCGATACAATCCCTCGGTATCAATTCGTTTCGACGCCGTCTCACCAAGCTTATCAGGATCCGCCAGGTATGCCTGGAACACCTGTCGCAGCATTTCGCATGCGTGCCGATTCACTTCCGAAACACGCGGATCGTAATAAACGTTCTGATACAGGAATTTTCGCAAATCACGATTCGCTTCGAACAAATTATCACTGTACCGAATCAGGGGCGCCGCCTGCTGGCGCGCTCCATCTGCGCTTTGCACCCCGGCATCCGCTATGGATTTTGCGCTGATCGTAACCAGATCGCTTACTTCCATGTCGATAATGTCTCGGATGATTAGCTTGCGCAGTTCCGGCTCCCGAGCGCCAGGATAGCGCGCCAACACAGCCCGCAGGCTCCGACGCCAGACCTCGTTTTTTTCCAGTTGCGCCGCGTTCAGGATTTCAAAATCGACCGCGTCATCCAAGTCATGACTGTAATAAGTGATCTCATCTGCCAGATCTGCGACCTGGGCCTCCAGCGATGGAGAACGGTAGCGTCGTAATGCGGTGTCAGCCTGCGGATCAACTGATCCTTCCATTTCATGAAATGCTCCGTGTTTCCGCAGGCCCTCGCGCACTTCGAATGTCAGATTCAGACCCGGGAAATTTGGATAAGGATCTTCAAGGAGTTCGACCACGCGCACGCTCTGCCGGTTATGATCGAAGCCGCCGTGATCGCGCATGCATTCAGCCAGCATCTCTTCGCCTGAATGTCCAAAGGGCGCGTGCCCCAAGTCGTGGGCGAGAGCGATCGCTTCAGCGAGATCTTCATTCAGGCGCAATGCGCGAGCAATCGTGCGGCTAATGGAGGCCACCTCGATAGAATGCGTCAGACGGGTGCGCAGATGGTCGCCGGTGCCATTCAAAAAGACCTGTGTCTTGTACTCCATCCGACGAAATGCGCGTGAATGAATAATGCGTGCTCGATCCCTCTGAAATTCCGTCCGAAACGAATGGCTGGGTTCCGAATATTGCCGGCCCCGCGAGTCGCCAGACTTTTCTGCGAACGGCGCAAGGACGGCGCGCTCGCCAGCTTCCATTTCTTCCCGCGTTTTGCAGAAGGCCGTGAGGCGTGCTGCCTGAGGTTCAGGAGAATGCTTGGTCACAATTGATTCCCAATCTTATTTGTCGATCTTAGATTTCGAAACCTCAAATCCAATATGGCCAAGAAAACTCGTCGCAAGAAATCCGCCAAGGGACGGATTCGCCGTGGCAAACAAGTCACGCCCCAACGATTGATGGAGCTGAGCTTCGCTTACGCGCCGCCCCTGATCATCAGCGCCGGCGTGAGTAACAAGGTTTTCGATTCATTGGAGAACGGCGCGAAAACTTCAGAGCAAGTTGCAGAAGAAACCGGGGCGTCGGCACGGGCTCTGAGAATTCTAATGAACGCGCTTGTTGGCCTGAATCTCCTGAAACGCAGGGTTTTTTGGAACTATTGCGCCGCAGATCATCTCACGTTGGCTACGATTGTCCGATATCGTTCGCGAAGGTCGTCCAGCCGTTGCTGTGAACCAGGAAACCGAAGGCACCGAATTCTTCAGCCAATTGGTGGAACGCATCATCCCGATGAGCTATCCGTCTGCGCAAAAGCTCGGCGATCATTTAAAGTTGGCTAAAACAAAGAACGAAGTTCGCGTCCTTGATCTTGCTGCAGGTTCGGGCATTTGGGGCATTGCTCTCGGCCAAAAATCACCTCGGGTGCGGGTGACAGCAGTCGATTGGGCGGGAATGATCCCGACGACAAAACGAATCACACAAAAGTTCGGCGTGGCGGATCGCTTCACTTACATTGAGGCCGATCTCTTGGAGGCGAATTTTGGCAGCAGCTACGACATCGCAATTCTCGGCCACATCTTGCACAGCGAAGGCGAAGATCGCAGCCGCCAACTGTTGGCGAAAACTTTCCGCGCGCTAAAATCCGGCGGCACGATCGCAATTGCAGAATGGCTGGTGAACGACGACCGCACCAAACCGCTACCCTCGCTAATGTTTGCCGTGCAAATGCTGGTGAACACCGAAAAAGGCGACACGTTCAGCTTCAACGAAATTAAAAAGTGGCTGGAAGAAGCAGGTTTCAAAAAGGTGCGGAAACTGGAAGCTCCCGGGCCTTCACCACTAATTCTGGCGACAAAGCCGTAGCCGCCGATTCGATTGGATTGGCCATGCCACTCGAATGGGCTTCTCATCCGCGCAGCAACCTGCTCTCATAACAACCGATGAAAGACGTAAAAACGAAATCGGGTAGCAAGACCAAAGCGCGGTCGACTCGAAAAAATATTGAGGGAGTCAGCCCGTACAGCAAACCGGCTCTTCGCAGCGAAGCGTTTGCAAGGGCGCTCACCGACGCAAAATCGTGCATCGATGATCGTGACCGTCTGCAAACGCTTTTCAACGAAGCAGCGAGAAAGGCAGCGACGGTGCCGAAAGACTCATTTAAAGAGTATTGGCCTTATCTTCAGACAATGCTGCGTTTGGTCCGTGCGCATCATCGCGCGGAATACGATCAGGTTGCGCATGATTCGTTGTTGTGGATCGTTGCGGCTCTCAACTATCTGGTCGATCCATTCGACTTAATTCCCGACAAGACACCGTTTCTGGGCTTCATTGACGACGCAGCCGTCGTCGAGTTCGTGGTCGATAGGACCCGGCAAACGCTCGACGATTTTATGACCTGGGAAACAGGACCGCGATAGCCACTGGCATTTAGACACCGCATGCGGCCAGCAGCTAAAGAGTCGATCTCGCGCGTTTCCGCAAGAAACTCAAACCAGCAGTAACGCCGGGTTTTCCAGTAGGTGGCGCAGCTCTTTCAGATATTCGGCGCCCAACGCACCGTCGATCACGCGGTGGTCGCAGCTCATCGTGAGCGACATGCGATGGCCCACGCTGACCTGGTCGCAATCGTCCACTACGGGGACTTTTGTGATGCTGCCTACGGCGAGAATGAAACCCTGGGGAGGATTAATCACGGCAGAGAACCTATCGATTCCCATGCCGCCCAGGTTTGAAACGGTGAACGTGCCGCCCTGAAATTCTTCCGGCTTCATTCTCTTGTTCCGCGCGCGATGCGCCAAGTCCTTTGCGAGTTCGCTGATCTCGCGGAGCGATTTGTTTTGCGCAGCGCGAATGACGGGCGTCAAGAGCCCATCTTCAATCGCAACCGCAATTCCAAGATCGATGTCCGCGTACTGCATGATCGCATCGTCGTCGAACGAAGCGTTCACTCGCGGTACCTTGACCGCGGCTTGTACCGCTGCCTTCAAAACAAAATCGTTTACGGTGATTTTTGCTGCATCTGCACCTTCGCCCGCCGACTTCAATTCCTCCCGCGCTTCCATGAGCGGGCCTGCGTTGACATCGATGTCGAGATAAAAATGTGGAATCGGACCAAGGCTTTCAACCAGTCGCTGGGCAATGGTTCTGCGCATTCCGGAAAGTTGAATGCGCGCACCTTCGCCTGCCTTCACTGTAGCCAGGATCTTGGCCGCTGGCGTAGCGGGTTTTGATTTGGCGGCCGCGCGCACGTCGGTCTCAGTCACACGACCTTCCGGACCCGTGCCCTTCACACTGGACAGGTCGACGCCGAGCTCGGCGGCAATTCTGCGTGCCACTGGTGATGCTTTCACCCGCGCCTCCTCGGGCTTCTCCATTTTCGGCGCTGGCTTTTCAGGTCCAGTCTTCTTTTCTGCCTTCGGTGGCGCTTCCTTTTTTTCTTCCTTCTCTTCTGTTTCCGGCTTTTCTTCTTTTGGCTCTTCTGCCTTCTTTGGTTTCTCTTCCTTCGGCTTTTCTTCCTTCTTTTCCTCTTTTTCTTCTTTTTCTTTCTCCTTCTCCTCTTCTTTCGGCGCTTCCTCATCTTCACCTCCGATGAAGGCAATCTTGTCGCCGACGTTCACCTTGCCGCCCTCCTCCACGTAAATTTCAGTGACGGTTCCGTCTTCGGGCGATTCCCATTCCATCGTCGCCTTGTCTGTCTCAATCTCAGCGAGCACTTCGCCAGCCGAGACTTGATCGCCTTTCTTTTTCTTCCACGCGACAAGAGTGCCCTCGGTCATTGTGTCGCTTAGTTTGGGCATCTGAATTTCAGGCATGGCGAAAAAGTTAACAGGTTAAAAAGTTAAAAGGTCTAAAAGTTGAAACGTTGCAATCGCGGTCCTGTTTAACTTTTTTAACTTTTTAACTCTTTTGACTGGCTTCACGTGTAGCAGACCTGTTTCACGGCCGCGATTAGCTTGTCTGCATTTGGAAGCACAGCCTTCTCAAGCCGCTCATTATAGGGCATCGGTACATCTTCTTGTGATACGCGAAAAATGGGCGCGTCCAGCGCATCAAAAATGTTTTTTTGGATCCGGTAGCAAACCTCTGCGCCCACGCCGCAGAATGGATGATCTTGTTCCACGATCACCACGCGATGCGTTTTCGTGACGGAATCGAAAATTGCCTTCTCATCGAGAGGTTTAATCGAACGCAGATCCAGAATCTCCGCAGAGATATCTTCTTCCTCCAGTTGGGCGGCAACTTGGAGTGCCAGCGGAACAGTTTGCGCATAACAAATGATTGAGACATCGCTGCCCTCGCGTTTCACTTCCGCTTTCCCGAGTGGGATCAGGAGCTCTTCGTCTGGCGGCTCGACCATTCCTTTAGAGCTGTAGAGCAATTCGGCCTCCAGAACCAGGACCGGATTGTCGTCGCGCACGGCGGTTTTGAGCAACCCTTTCGCGTCGCGCGGCGTGGCCGGGGTACAAACTTTCAGGCCAGGCACGCTGGCGTAAAAATTCTCCGTTGCATGCGAATGCGTAGCGCCGAGCTGATGCGCCGGTCCGTTTGGTCCACGAAAGGTGATGGGGATATTAAATTGGCCGCCAGACATTGTGTACATATTCGGGGCGTTGTTCACGACCTGATCGAATGCCACCAGCGAAAAACTGAACGTCATAAATTCAATGATCGGCCGTAGACCGACCATTGCTGCGCCAACTCCCAGGCCGGCAAATCCGTTCTCGCTGATTGGGGTGTCAATAATCCGCCGCGGGCCAAAGCGCTGAAGCAAACCGTGGCTGACTTTGTAGGCGCCCTGGTATTCGGCTACTTCCTCGCCCATCAGAAAAACATTGGGATCGCGCTCAAGTTCTTCCGCGAGCGCTTCGTTCAGTGCCTGACGATATGTGATTTCTCTCATCGCGAATTCGTACCTGGAGATGGCGCGCCCTCGCGCCGCTCTTGAGCTGGTTCCCCGGGCCGAGGGCGACCCGGCTCCATCGCTCCGTCGGCATATGTAAAATCGTAAAGCGTATCGAGCGGCGGCTGGGGACTCTTCTCGGCAAATTTTACGCTGGCCAGCACCGTTTCTTTCGCCCGTTTGTCGAGCAAATCGAATTGTTCGTTAGTCAATTTTCCCTCGCGCGTGAGCTGCGCTCGCAAACGAGTGATTGGATCATCGAGCCGATATTTCTCCAGTTCCTGTTTCGTTCGGTAACTGGCGGGATCCGACATCGAGTGGCCGCGATAACGATAGGTCCGCATTTCGAGGAATGCGGGATGCGGTTCTTTCCGGATGGAATCTACAATCTCGGCAACTTTGTCGCGCACTTCGCGAAAGTTCATTCCATCGATGATTTCTCCCGGAATATCGTAACCTTCCGCCCGATCGACGATTTGCCTGAGCGATGTCGATCGTTTCACCGACGTGCCCATCGCGAAGAGGTTGTTTTCGCAAATAAAGACGATCGGCAATTTATAGAGAGCCGCGAGGTTCAACGCTTCGTGGAAAGCGCCCTGATTAATAGCGCCATCGCCGAAGAAGCAAAGCGTCACGCGATCTTCGCCCCGGTATTTGATGGCAAAAGCCATCCCGACCGCGAGCGGAACGTGAGCGGCGACAATGGCGTGACCGCCGTACATGTGATTTTTGCGGTCGAAGAAATGCATCGAACCGCCCAGGCCGCGCGAGCAGCCTGTTTCCTTTCCAAAAAGCTCTGCCATGCATGCATCCGTTGTCGTACCGCGAGCAAGCGCGTGAGCATGATCGCGGTAAGCGGTAATGATGTAGTCATCATCACGTACGGCAGCGATGGCGCCGGTCACCACTGCTTCCTGCCCAATGTAAAGATGACAAAAACCGCCGATCTTCTGCGCTTGATACTGCTGACTGGCGCGTTCCTCGAAACGCCGAATCAACAGCATCAGCGAGAGCATCTCGACTTCGTCGCGCTGCTCCACCGGCTGCATCGTCGATTATCCAGCAGCAACAGGACGCAACCGCGCCGCCCGCGCCCGCGATCTCTCCCTGATTCCCCCCAGGTTCATGCAAAGAACAAATAGAAATGTGAAAACCAAATCGCTGATGAGTGAATTGCGGAAGAACATCCAGCTCGGCGTCGCACTGTATTCAGGCAAGCCGACCGTCAACGATTGAATCAATCCGCCAAAATTCTTCGCGTAACCAGGGTCGTAAATCCACGAAACGGAGTTGGTGACGACGTAAAAGATGAGCGACGCAACCACCGATGCGGGCAGCAGCGTTTTCCATGAGGCGCGGCGCTGCAGGAGCAACCCAAGGCAACCGACAATGGCGAAGCCAACATAGTGCGAGAGCACGAAAGGACTAACGAGTGAAAAGCCGTAGTGAGCGTTCAACACAAGGTCCGAAATCAGCAGTGCCATCATAGGAACAGTGAATTTGTACTTCCGTGGGAAGTAAGCGGCCGCGCAGAGTGCAATCGCAGCGATCGGCGCGAAATTCAGCCATCCGATGGAATGTGAGTCTCCGAAGAAACCAGTGACGATGCGAAATATTACCGCGACGATGATGAGAAGTAGCGCAGGAATCATTTCAGAGAATCTATCCGGACGACGACATATGCAACGGGCATTTGGAACTGCCTGGTTCGTGAGCGGAACTCGGCGGAATCGAGGATCCTGAGGTAAAGCCAGAGGATCTCTCGGCTTCGCTTGGAGCGGCACTACTACTTCGCCGCCGTCAGCGCCTTATTGAGCCGCGCCTTGCGGCGATTCGCAGCATTTTCGTGGATGATCCCGCGCTTGGCAGCCTTATCGATAGCTGAGACCAGCGCGCGGACTTGCTCCGGGCTTGGTGTCTGGGTGGAGCGCACGGTTTTCTGCATCGTTCGCAGACCCGTTACGACGCTACGGTTACGGAGCGATCGTTTCATTGTCTGGCGAGCGCGTTTAGCGGCCGATTTCGTGTTTGCCATTGTAATCAAGAAACCTTATGGACCTGCATGCTCGCGAGCGCGCTGCGATTGTCAACCGTGAAGGTTTCGAGGTCCTGATTAAGATGTCGCCGCGCAAGCGGCGCATCCGGTCGAAGCACGGAGCGCTACAAGCGTTTGTTCAATTCAAGCTTCGCTTTTTGTCGCTGGGCAGCGACTGACCCACCCAATCGCATTTGGGCGACCGACAGTGTAGCGCCCGTAGTTTGAGCAGAAACTGTCTGCTCCTGGTTCTGAGGCTTCGCACTCGCGGTTACGAAAGTGTTAGCTGGTTGCGATCGCGGTGGCTTTACCACTTTCGGCAAGCGCTCAGGGGTAATCTGCACGAGGGCCCCGAGTGGAATGCGATCATAAAGTGCGGCAACGTCGCTCGACTTCATCCGAATGCAGCCGTAACTGGCCGGTCGGCCGATTTTCTTCTCCTCCGGCGTTCCATGAATGTAAATACAACGCTTAAAGGCGTGCGCGTTTTGCGCTTCCAGCCCGCGCAGCCAAATGATACGCGTGGTTATCGGATCGCGTCCGGGCGCGTTGGGCTGCAGAACTTCGCCAGTTAATCGCCGATTGTGGAAGACGGCGCCGGTCGGAACGTTATCACCGATCTTTTTCTCCACGGCGAGGTAACCCAAAGGAGTTGTCATTCGTCCCCAGGCATCGCCAAGGCCAAACATGGAAGTGGATACCGGATACGTGGCCACTTTTGCGCCATTCTGCACGAGCATCAGCTTCTGATCGCGCACGCTGACGATAAGCTGGCTCGATGTATCGACGGGCGTCAGAGCGAACGCAGATGTAATTGAAATGAAACTAAAAATTAGTGCCGGAAGCCGAAGCATGGGCAACTTCTTACTCGACAAAATTGAATTTGTCACGCGGGAATTGCGTCGACCGCGCTCGGTCTGCCAAAATTAATTTTCGACCAGCGACTGCTGAAGGAAGAGACGCAGACGTAAAGAAAACCGCCCTGGAACATCAGCAGGAACGGCACTGAGAAAAACTGGCGATGCGCGATCGCGAATATCACGAAGTACGTGAAATAGATTGCGAAACCCAGTTCGGCCAGCGGAAGCGCTGATTTGAGCGGCCGGTATTTGCAGCTGCGCCATGCCTGCGACTTTCGTTCAATGCCATACTTGGGTGTGCGCGTGAAGTCGGATTTGTGGTTGATCAGGGCTTCCAGGACCGCTCGAGCATTGTTGAGCGAAAGACCAATTCCCAATGCAAGCAGGCAGGGCAGAAAGAGAATCCCTTTCATCCATGTCCGTGGGTGCAGCTCGCGTTGGGCACAAACATAAAAAACCGCCACCGAAGCCGATGCTGCGAGAAAGATCGGAATATCAATGAGCAGCGTACGCAGCCACCCGCCCTGTGGGCCTCCGGACGACGGGTGCAGAAGCACACACAAACAAGCAAGCAGCAAGTAGGCAAAGTTCGACATCAAATGCGCAGTGGCCTCGAGCTTGATCGGGAATGGAAGGCGGCTGCGCCAAATGGTGGGCAATAACTTCTTACAGGTCTGAACGGAGCCTTTCGTCCAGCGATGCTGCTGCGACTTGAAGCCGTTCATGTCCACTGGGAGCTCTGCCGGAGTCACAACGTCCGACAGATAAATAAATTTCCAGCCCGCGAGCTGGGCACGATAGCTTAGGTCGAGATCCTCGCACAGCGTGTCATATTGCCAGCCTCCGCTTTGCTCGATACAGGAGCGGCGCCAGAGACCGGCCGTTCCATTGAAATTGAAAAACCTGCCGCTGCGGCTGCGCGCAGTTTGCTCAAGCAAAAGGTGCCCATCCAAAAAAATCGCCTGCATTCGGGTGAGCAACGAATAACCCCGATTCAAATGTCCCCAGCGGGTCTGGATCATTCCCACTTTCGGGTCAGTGAAATAATGGATCGTTCGCTTGAGCAAATCCTTTTGCGGAACAAAATCGGCGTCCAGGATACAAACGAATTCGCCTTCCGCAGCCTCCAGCCCTATGGCCAATGCGCCGGCTTTGAAACCAGTGCGATCAATCCGGTGAATGCGCTGAACATTAAAGCCGCGCTGTTGCAATTCCTCCGCGCACGAGGCGGTGATCTCCCGGGTTTCATCGGTTGAATCGTCCAAGACTTGGATTTGGAGAAGCTCCGGCGGATAATCCAGTTCGCTCACGGAACGAATCAAACGCTCGGCCACGTACACTTCGTTAAAAATCGGCAGCTGAACGGTCACCTTTGGCAGCTTTTCAAAGTGACGCGCTGGGAATGGCGGCCGCCTCCGGTTTTTCAGGTACAGATAGATGATGAAGTAGCGAT
>QHRI01000375.1 GCA_003221375.1 Verrucomicrobiota bacterium | reverse complement strand
TGTGCGGTCAGTCCGCGGCTGCCGCTCTTTCGAGTTGCGATTCCTGGCGCCGCGTTCATCGCCAGCATTGCCTACAGCGCCTACCTGATTCAAAAACTTGTCATTAACGGGGTCGGACAATTCTGTACAACTCACAACATCAATCTTACCTCCGCGCCTGCGCTTCTCAGCGTCGAGATTGCTGTCTATGCCGCCGCCACGCTCTTATTCTTCGCAATCGAGCGACCTTTCCTCCAATTGCGCCACCGAATTGCTCCACGGAGTTCATCCGCCGCGACGGGCAAACCGCGAAAGTAGCTCGCCCCGAGCTTCACACTTCTAATTCCTGATTGAAACTCGTTCGCTGCCCGCGCTCACTCGCTCCTACCCTCGCAGCTAAATGCCAGTCCGGCTCGGACCGTTCTATGTCGCTCACACCATTCGCTTTATTCCTTCCATCGCAGCTCCGAAACCGCATTGCGGCGCGATCACAAGCTGCTTGCAAGGCCTGAGTGCGGCTCTTCTGCAGTGACAATCGATCTCGGTCGCTATTTCCCCGATCTCGCCTATAGTCATTGATGGCTAAAAAACGTGGTATCTCTTTCACGCGTCGCATGCCCGACAACATCACCGAGGAGTTGATCGCTGTGCTTTCGTCCAAGGCTTCTTTCGAATTCAAGCCCTTGTTCGACATCATCCTGCTTAATCTTCGGGAACGAAATGCTGCCAGCGGAGGCGAAGAGATGCTGCGCTTGCGTGCATATGAAAAGCTTCAGGGCCTTGTCAGCCAGGGCGCAGTCAACCGGGAAGTCACAGGGATCACGAAAAAATACAAAGGGGTTGCTACACGAATGGCGGCCCTGCGCATTGAGATGAAAGCTTTGCGCGCCGACTGCAACCGACGTGCTCTAGCAAAGGCTGCCGCGGCTAACTGATCACCGACAAGCGCGGTGGGCTCGCAAGCCGGCGCGAGTTGAGCAAGTCGCACGCTCGGCAAATGGTTCGTCTTGTGTTGTCACGTCGGTCAGGCGATGGCCGGTCTCAGCGTGGATAATGTTTCGGTATTTTTTCTCGCTGAAGGCGAACAAGCCGCGGACGAGGTGATGGTGCGACTGGCGGCGTTTATACGCGCGGCGAAACAGAGTCTCGATTTTGCGATTTACGACATGCGATTCAGCGATCGGCTGAAAACGTCACTGAGTTCCGCTTTACGCGAGCGCGCGGAAGCAGGCGTAAAAATCCGTTTTTGCTACGATGCCGACAAACCGTCTCCGCCAAATGTCGCCGCTGGTCAGGATCCGGCCCCATCAGGCACCGGCGCATTTGTGCAATCGCTGGGTTATCTGTGGCGCCGCGTCGCCGGAATGAAACTGATGCATAGCAAGTTCATTCTGCGCGATGGACAAACCGTCTGGACCGGCTCGGCCAACATGACTGATGACGCCTTTACGTTAATGGAAAACAACGTTGTCGAAATCGACTCGCAGGCTTTAGCCAATTATTACGCCGAAGATTTCGAACAGCTTTGGGAAAAAGAAAACTTCGAGAACACGGGCGAGATCCACACAGAGCCGGTGCCGGTGACCTTTGCTGGTCAACCGGCTAAGGTGCGTGTGATGTTTTCTCCGGGCTGCGGGCTGGAAATCGATACCGAGATCGCGAGGCGCGCACGCGCGGCGCAACGGCGAGTTCGCATCTGTAGTTTACTAATCAACTCCGGCACGCTGATCGGAGAGCTTGGTAAGTTGTTACGCCACGGGCGCGTTACGGTCGACGGAGTCTACGACCGCACGCAAATGGAACAGGTTTACGTGCAGTGGCAGGAAGTGCCGCAAAACCGATGGAAAATCGGCGCGCTCAAAGAGATCATCGCTCGCGCAGGTCTGATCGGGAAAAGCTCAATGCCTTACTCGGCGCCTGGGCGCCACAATTACATGCACAACAAAGTTCTTGTGATCGACGACACCGTAATCACCGGCTCCTATAATTTTTCGCGGAGTGCTCAGTTCAACGCCGAGAACATTCTCTTTATTGAAAGCGCACCGCTCGCGGAAGCCTACAGCGCGTACATCGACCATCTCGTGGAGAAGTACCGCTAATGCTTTCCGTCTGTCGTCTGCCTACTCGGCTTTGCTTTCGCTCACCGCGACGATTTGGAGATCGTCGCCGACCGGTTCCAGAACAAGTGTTTTGTTGATGGTGCCGGTCGAATATGTGGCGCCGTTGCGCAACTCGTATCGGAGCGGAAATGTCACCCGTACACGCTTTCGGTGCTGCGGCTCGATTATGATATTGCCGACGAACCAAAAATGCCGTTCCGGCCATTGTGCCGCGTAATTCTGTAAATCGTTGCGGATTTTTTCGCGATCGATCACGCCCTGATCGTAGTACTTAACGCGATCCGCAAAGAAATCCGCCTCCGACCCGACGTGCGGATCCAGTCCGGCCAGCACAAATGCACCGACATAATCGCGCAGCCGTTCTGTGCTGAACTCATCTGCTGAAGTTGTAGCCGGCGGCGCTGACGCCGGTTTCGTGATTTCTGTC
>QHRI01000374.1 GCA_003221375.1 Verrucomicrobiota bacterium | reverse complement strand
CTCTTGAATGTTAATCGGTTTGGCAAGAAATGGATGCCCATCGATGTGGAGACCAGCGTTTGCTTCAACTCGCGTGACGAGCGCAGTGAGAAAAATGATCGGAGTGTTTTGCAGGTCAGAGTCGGCTCGAATTTGTGCTGCGATTTCGGCTCCGTCTTGGTCGGGCATGACTACGTCAAGGAAGATCAGATCCGGCCGAAAATTCCGAGCAGTCTGATGAGCCCTGGTGGGATTGTTCTCTTCGAACACCAAATAACGGCCTGTTTTTTCGAGAAGAATTTTGACCAGATGCGTCGTGTTCTTGTCGTTATCAACAATTAGAATCCTTCGCGCGAAAGAGCTAATTGAATCCAACCAGGAAAAAGCGACATCTGTTTCCCTGGGAAGGAAATCTACTTCGATTACCTTATTCATACAGTTATCGTGACATTTGTTGTCTTCTTCGGCTCCTAGCTAGTCAGCCAGGTAACAAACCAGGCGCCAAAGAATCCTATTACTAACCCAATCAAAGGGCTGGAGATGGCGAACCAAAGTGGAATAGCCTCGCGCAACGGAAGCGAATCTCGCCGTCGCAGACGCCAATGTGCGCTTGAGATTGCAACGGTTGAGTGGCCGGATGCTTGTTGCGGAACTAATTGATCAAAGGAGCGACTCGCTTTCATGGCTTGGAGTGTCGATGATGATTCCTTTCGAGCTAACGCGCGTGTGTGGGATTTTGCGATGCCACTGAAGAGTTGATCGCCACTCCCTCTTTCGAGTGACTATCTACTAGCCGGCGGTTGCATGTGCCTGCCAGTTGCTGTAGCGGCGCTCTATGAGCGCCGTTTCGTTGTAGTGGCGGCTGTGCCAGCCGGCACAGGCAATGGAGGTAGTTCGATCGTCGGCGGTCATAGAGCGCCGCTCCACTCGTTAGCGATAGCCGCCTGAGACAACGAGTGTTTCGCCAGTGATCCACTTTGCATCCGGCGAAGCCAGAAAAACGACGGCAGGAGCGATGTCGTCTGGTTGCCCGATTCTTCCGAGCGCACTTTGTGCCTCGAACATTTTTTGGAAATCGCTTCCAAGGAAACCGCCTGCCCGTACGCCTTCGGTTTCAACCATACCGGGATTGATGGCGTTGACGCGGATTTTGCGCGGCCCAAGCTCTTTGGCCAGCGATTTAGTGATTGTATCGAGAGCTGCCTTTGTCGCGCTATAAACTGATGCGACTGCAGGCGCTGACACGCTGGCACTCGAGCTGATATTGATAATGCTTCCGCCTTCGGAACCGAAATACTTAGCTGCTTCCTGGGTTGCCAGAAGTGGACCAAGAACATTCACGTCGAAGTGTTTGTGGAAGTGTTCCTCGGTGACGTTCTCCAGTGGGACAAACTCGTAGACGCCGGCGTTGTTAATGAGGATATCGAGCTTGCCGAAGGCCTTCTTGGTTTCGGCAAAGAGACGTTCAATGTCCACCTTCCTAGCTATGTTTGCCCGCACTGCGATCGCTTTTCCGCCCTGTTTTGCAATTTCGTCCACGACACGATCCGCTCCCTCCTTGCTGGAGGAATAGTTAACGACCACGGCCGCACCTTCGGCAGCGAGATGTCTGGCGATCGCAGCCCCGATGCCCTTTGAAGCGCCGGTTACAATCGCAACTTTCCCATCAAGTCTTTTCGTATTCGTTTTCATAACGGTTTGCCTTCTTTCTATTGATAATTTTAGCTCAAGCAGCCTAGCGCGCGTCCTTTGGTGAGGAGAGACCAAGGAGCTCCGCAAGGCGAGATTCGTAAGACTCGCAGGTAGGACAATCTCCATCCGGCTCAACCCAATCGGGATGCTGAACACGAAGGGCGTCGTGAATTTCCTGTTGGAGTTCGGATATCTGCCTGTCGTTGGTCATCCTGTCATTCATGTTCTCTTCCGCGTTCGTCATCTGTTTCCAAGCCATCTGTAGATTGTCATTCTGAGCGAGGCGAAGAATCTCTGGTGATTTCTGGATCGATTCGCACGGCAATAAATCCGAGATGTTTCGCTTCGTTCAACATGACAGATCGTTTAAAGGTGAGTTGTTGTTACGCGCTGGATAGCTCTTCCATAATCGAATCATCGAGATTGAGAAGAGCGGCAGCAGTGTTCTCTTCGAGATGTTTCACTTTTGAAGTTCCCGGGATTGGCAGCATCACAGGAGATTTTTTTAGCAACCAGGCAAGAGCCACTTGAGAAGGCGTTGCGCCGAGTTCTTTCGCGATTTTTGCCAATGCACCATGCGGTTTTGCGAGATCGCCGGTCGCGAGTGGGAACCACGGGATAAATCCGATGTTATTGCCACCGCAATAATCGAGGACGTCTTCGGAATTGCGGTATGCGAGGTTGTATTGATTTTGCACGGTGGCGATTGGCACGATGCGACGCGCCGCTTCGATCTCGGCAACATTGACTTCCGAAAGGCCAACATACCGGATTTTGCCTTCCTTCTGGAGATCTCGCAGCGCTCTAAATTGATCGTCGGCTGGAACCTTTGGATCGATGCGATGCAACTGGAACAATTCGATACATTCGATACCCAACCGTCGCAGGCTCATCTCACATTCCTGACGCAGATACTCCGGCCTTCCCAGTGGAACCCATCTGCTCGGGCCAGGTCGG
>QHRI01000373.1 GCA_003221375.1 Verrucomicrobiota bacterium | reverse complement strand
CTTCCGAAATCGCGGTGAACCGTGTGGTGTTTACAAGCGAGCACAACTTGTTTCAGGTTTAAGCGATTCAAAGAATTTGCCGGCGAACCGAGGGACTCTCAATAAGCTTAGCCCCGTCTTGGTGAGAACCGCGACAGGAATCTAAGGATAGGCATCGGCGTTATTCGGACGAGAAACATTCCGAGTTTCATTGGAAAGCCGGGAATAACGAGCGGCCGATCTGCCTCGAGCGCAGCTAGCGCATCTCGCACAACTTGCTCGGCTGGAACAAAAACGAATTTTGGGCCAGTATCCGGTTGTGCGTCCGGGCGTTTGGCGACTTCCTGAAATTCCGTATGCACGGGGCCTGGGCAAAGGGTGCAAACGCTTACACCCGTCCCCCGGAGTTCGGCACGAAGCGCTTCGGAAAAGCTTGTGACGTAGGCTTTGGTCGCCGCGTAAACCGCAAAATGGGGAATCGGAAGAAATCCAGCGGACGAACTGACGTTCAAAATACCGCCACGCCGTTTTGCGATCATTTGCGGAAGCAAGCGACGAGTGATTGTGGTGAGAGCGACAATGTTCACCAGGGTCATTTGCTGGTTCCGAATTAGATTGCTCGTCGCGAAGTCGCCGCTATCGCCCAGTCCGGCATTATTGATCAGGAGATCAACATCAATCCTTTCATGATCGAGCCAAGCTGTCAGTTCATTCAGCTGCGCAAGGTCAGCGAGATCGGTTTTGCGAACGGAAATCGCGGTACGTGGATACTGTTGACTTAATTCGTCGCGCAGTTCGTTCAATGTTTGCTCGCGGCGCGCAATTAGAACTAGCGATCTCGCGCGATTGGCGAGTTGGCGCGCGAATTCGCGGCCAATACCAGCAGAAGCGCCGGTGATCAGCGCGTTACAGCCATCGAGTTTCATTTCAGTTTGGAGGGCAGACCTCCTGCGACGCCGACCGCGGGCTCGCCAGAGTTCGAACCCTCCAAAAATCGTAGCTCATGCTTGGTAAGCGCCCGCCAATGCCCGCGTGGCAAATTGCCGAGCCGAAGATTTCCGACCCGAACCCGCAAGAGATCTTCGACGCGGTATCCAACGGCCTGGAACATGCG
>QHRI01000372.1 GCA_003221375.1 Verrucomicrobiota bacterium | reverse complement strand
GATTTCGACTCCTCACCTTTATCCTCTCTCCTCGGCCGAGGAGGAGAGGAGAAGTTCCTTGCCTGAGCATTTTCCGCGGATGCGTGTGCGTCGTCCGTCTCTCCCTTTCGGAAAGGGAGAGGATTGAGGTGAGGAATTGTTGCGCTACTGTCGGCCAAAGATGCCTCTGCTCGACAAACTCGAACGCCGCTTCGGTTTTCTCGGTATTCCCGGGTTGATGCGAATCGTGGTTGTTTTTAACGGACTCGTTTTTTTGTTGGTCCGTTTGAGCCCTGCTTTTCGGTTCACTCTTGACCTCGACCCGGAGCGGATTCGCCATGGCGAAATCTGGCGACTGATTACCTATATTTTTCTTCCACAGACCGACAGTTTCTTGTGGGTCTTCCTTCTGCTTTGGTTTCTCTGGTTTATCGGTGAAGGCCTTGAGCAGGCATGGGGAGCGTTTCGGCTAACACTTTATTTCATCGTCGGAATGATCGGCACGACAGTGGCCGCATTTTTCTTCGGCGCGCGTTTTTCGAACTCAATGTTGTACTCGTCGTTATTTTTTGCTTTTGCGCGGTTCTATCCCGATCAGGTGATCTATCTATTTTTTGTTTTGCCGGCGAAAATCAAATGGATCGCCTGGGTCTCAGCAGCGTTCTTATTGTTCGGCTTTCTTGTCGGCACGAACTCCTATCGCATGGCGCTGGTGGCTGCCTTGGCCAATTATCTGATCTTTTTCGGACCGGAGATCATTCACGATGCCCGCCATCGCGGCGAGGTCTCGGCCCGAAGAAAGCGCTATGAGCGGAGTTCCCGAAGCGAAGCTGAACCGCTTCACAAATGCGCAGTATGCGGTGCGACCGAATTGAGCGATCCGAATCTCGATTTTCGCGTTGCGCGCGATGGCGAAGAGTATTGCATGGCGCATTTGCCGAAAGCGGCAACGCCAGCCCGGTAGATCTTGTAGTCGCCTCGCTGCGTCGAGCGTGAATCGCGTTGGGCAGGCACGGCGACACAGCGCCGTGGCTACAACGCTGCTTGACCAAGTGTTCCTGGGTCCGACACTAACCGCGATGACGGATAAAAACACCGCGTTGGTTCCCGAAGAAGGCTGGCATTGTCTGCATTTGTTTTACCGGATCGAGTACGGCCAATGGCAATTGCTCAGCCGCGAGGAACAAAATGCTGCAAAAACAGATCTGTCCTCGCTGGTTCAGGAAGTGCGCGCGATGGACTCGACCCAATTGCTTACGCTCGGCATGGTCACGCCAAAAGCCGACGTCGGTTTCATGTTAATCACGCCCGACTTGCATAATGCCAACAAGATCGAGAAGCGGCTGTCGGTCTCGTTAGGCGCGGACATGCTGACCCCAGTTTACAGTTATTTGTCACTTACCGAGGAGAGCGAATACATTACGAGCGAAGATGAATACGCAAAGACGCTTGAGTCCAGTGTTCGGAAAGATCCTGTAAAATTCGATCAAGCCATCGCGACATTTCGCGAGCGGATCAAACATTACCGGCAGGAGCGCGTTTATCCCACGCTGCCCGACTGGCCGATCGTTTGCTTTTATAACATGAGCAAACGCCGCGGCGAACAGCGGAATTGGTACGCGCTGCCGTATGATGAGCGCAGCAAACTGATGAAAGGACACGCCACGGTCGGGCGCGAGTTCGCCGGGAAAGTAAAACAGCTCATCACCGGGTCAACCGGCCTCGACGATGCAGAATGGGGCGTGACTCTGTTTGCGCGCGATACGTTCCAGATCAAGGCGATCGTTTACAAAATGCGTTTCGATCCGGTCAGTGCCGAGTACGCCGACTTCGGCGAATTCTATATTGGGATCCAATTGCCGCTCGACGAATTATTCCGGCGGCTGCAGCTGTAATACTCTTCCTCTTAGTCTCCACTTCGTTCCGATTGTCTCAAGCCGGACTAAGACTAAGATGCGGAGGAATAGGAAGATTTGCTCAGGATGGGTGACAGAGCGGTCTATTGTGCACGCCTGGAAAGCGTGTGTGCCGAAAGGCACCGGGGGTTCGAATCCCCCCCCATCCGCGGTTGTTCTCTTGATCTAAGCTTCGCGTTGTTCGACGACCTGCAACTCTTGTCGCAGTTTGACCACGCTGCCGTGAGGAAGAACACCGCGAAAATTTACGCTGGGATAAATCATGCAATCGCGGCCGATGACCGAACCGGGGTTGATCACTGCGTTGCAACCAATTTCCGAGTGATCGCCAACGATTGCGCCGAATTTCCTGAGGCTTGTCGGAATGTTGCCATCGGGTGTTACGACCGCGATTTCGCCGTGATCCAGCTTTACGTTTGAGAGAATCACGCCCGCGCCCAGATGCGCGTGATGACCAATGATTGAATCACCTACGTAATTGAAGTGCGGCACCTGCACTTCATCGAATAGGATGGAATTTTTGAATTCGCACGAGTTGCCCATGACGACGCCGTTGCCGACGATCACGTTTTCGCGCACGTAACAGCCGCTGCGAATGTAGCAGTTTTCGCCGATCCATGCCGGGCCTTTCAAGACTGCGCCCTGTTCGACGACCGTTCCTCTGCCAATAAAAACGTGGTTGCTGATAAATGGCT
>QHRI01000371.1 GCA_003221375.1 Verrucomicrobiota bacterium | reverse complement strand
CTGAATATATGTGGCAATGGCCGGCAACCTTCATTGAAACTTATCTCCCCCGATTGATTGAAATGGGACGGATCGATCAACAGTTCGCGCATCAAGTTCGCGACGAACTCTCCGGGGCAGAAAAGAATCCGAATGCGGTGATGATTACGCCGCTCGTATTGGAAATTGTTGCCGAAAAAGTCTAGGACACAGGGTTGCCGAGGCCGCGTTCGGTCTCGGAGGCAGTATTCAATTGACGGTTCCCGACAAGACCGAGTCGCTCTGCATCAGCCTTCAATGCCGTAATCACTTCGTTGATGACAGCGTCGAGAGGCATTCCGAGCTCTTCAGCGCCACGAATGATGTCGTCGCGGTTCACCGCACGGGCGAACGCCTTGTCTTTCATTTTCTTTCTTACAGCTCGAACATCGACATCGTGAATACTCTTTGTCGGTCGAACGAGTGCAACGGCGACCGCGAAACTGCTTAATTCATCGACCGCATACAGAGTTTTTTCGAGGGGCGTCTGACGCGAAACGTTAGCGTAATCCGCGTGCGAAAGAATTGCGCGGCAGACTTCTTCGCTCCATCCGTGGTCGCGAAGCCATGCAACGCCGATGAATGGGTGGCCCTCGGTGGGACTCCGTTCAAGGTTTGGGTGGCTTTCGTAATCCATATCGTGCAACAGACCTACCGCTTCCCAAAGGTCGACATCATCGCCGCGTAATTGAGCGAAGTGCTTCATCGAATCGGCGACGGCATAACAATGTTTTCGCAGACTCTCGGATTGGACCCAATCGTGCATTATGTTTAACGCCTCGTTGGCGAGAGGTTCAGTGGCCATCTGAGTTTCGGTTGACAAAACTCATATGAGATTGCGTGACGCCTTCGAGCAAGTCGAAATCTTCTTGGCCTGGCGCGTTAAGCAAAACGCGCCTTTCCACTTTCGCCAACGAGGGCGAAAAGAAAGGCGCGATGGAGGCAAACGAGCTTAGATATTAGTCTTCTTCGAGGATGACACGATCAACAACCATGTTGGTACCTGTCCCGGCATAATGGACCCGGACTGGAACACCCACTCTGATTTTTGATTTCACGGTCGCTGCGTCCAAGACTCTTCCGCTGCGTGTCACATACGTTACGGTCTTGCCGAAGCGATAACTTACTGGCCCGGAGCTCTCTCTAAGTACGATTGCGCTTCCCGGAGTGTACTCTGTGATTGTCCCGGTGGCTTCAGTAGTACTTGTTGTCTGAGCGGTGGTTGTCTGCCGCTGCGTCGTTTGCCCCGGTACCTCTCGCACATTCATCAGTGGCTGCCGCGTGGTCTGCCCCCACGCAAACGATGCCACCATTAATACGGCAATGCTCAAGAGCATTTTTTTCATGATCTTCCCTTTCTTAGTTAAATTGCGGCGCTAACGAGCGTTCTTCCCGCTTGAATTCAGCGGCTCAGAAGAACATGCCGCTGTACTAAATTCGGATGCCGCATCTGAGGTGGACGCTCGAAAAGTTTCGGATTCCCTTAGGAAAGGTGCTCCTGCTTGGAAAAGTGTTCGTCGTCGCATTTCTGGCGGAAATTCGGGATTGCCATTGGGAATCCATGCTCGCGAGATAGTTGGATCCCTGGTTTCTGGGAAACGAAAACGCGCCTTTTCTCTTCCGCTAATGGAGCGAAAGAGAAAGGCGCGATGGAGACAAACGAGCTTAGATTTAATCCTCGTCGACGATTACACGATCAACCATTCTCTCCTCGCCGGTCCCGACATAGTGGACGCGGACAGGGACGCCGACTCT
>QHRI01000370.1 GCA_003221375.1 Verrucomicrobiota bacterium | reverse complement strand
ACATAAGTGACCGTATTACCGAAGCGATAACGAACGGGTCCGCTGGTTTCTCTCAGAACGATTGCGCTCCCCGGAGTGTACTCCGTAATTGTTCCATTTCCTTCCGTAGTGGTCGTCGTTGTGGTTGTTTCCGAAACTTGTCCCCACGCAAACGGGGCCACAACTGCCAAGGCAATGCTTAAAAGCATCTTCTTCATGATTTCTCCCTTCATAGTTGAATCGCGGCGATCACGGGCTCGTCTCTTTTCCCATTTGAATTGAACGAAACCAAAGAACACGCCGCTGTAATGGATTCGGATACGCTTTTTGCAGCGGACGCTTAAAAAAAGCTTTTCGTTATTCTTGAAGCCACCGTTTACTTGGGGAAATCTTCATCCTGGAGCCTTTTATGAAATTTTGGATTGGGACATCGGGATTTCAATATGCCGAGTGGAAGGGGAATTTTTACCCGGAAGATTTGTCGGCGGCGAAAATGTTGCCGTTTTACGCGGAACGCCTTTCAACTACTGAAATCAATTACACATTTCATCGCATTCCCGC
>QHRI01000369.1 GCA_003221375.1 Verrucomicrobiota bacterium | reverse complement strand
GCTACCGGCGCCACCAGACAAGAGTTGTCCGGCCGTGGCAATGTTTTGGCCGGACGCGCCGCCATGTTACTGGTTCAACAGCTTTACCGGAAGGTTTTCAAAAAAGGCGAGCCGACTCAAAGCAACGAATTGTTTAATCGTCTCGACCTGGACGTGGGCGCTGTCGATCCTCGAACCGGCCGCCAGCAGGTCAGCGCCAGATTTAAGATAAGCGATCAGTTTGTGTTGGTCGGCGATGTCGGCGTCGGCGGCGATTATCGCGGGATGCTGAAGTATCTCATTCGCTTCCGGTAGGAGCCTAACGAATGCGGCACGGGCTCCTTCTCTGTCTTGGCAGCATGGCCCTCGTATTCAAAGTCGCAGCGCAAACTGCGGTCGATGTTGCGCGACCGGAAGAAAGACAAAAAGCGCAGCAGGCGGTTGTGAAAGAACAGGAAAAGCGCGCGAAGCAGGCTGGGATCATTGAATTTCGCGGTGAGCAAGCCTTTAAGGAAAAGGAACTGCGCACCGCGTTGAAGGAGGAAATTACCACCGTCGAAGATTTCGGGCTAAGTCCCGCGCGCGCTGACGATCTCGCGTTTTTTCTCGAAGTCTTCTACCGCAAGCACGGCTATGCCGACGTCAACGTGCACTACACGATGGAATCGCAGAACCGGGTGCGTCTCGATATCGCTGAAGGCCCGCGTTACACGCTAGGAACGATCGTCTTCGACGGGAATGCGCGGGAGCCAAGCGACAAACTCTTTGAGTACGCGGTCGGGCCCACGCGCGAACGGTATTCAAGGACGGAGAAGCGATTACCTTTCGTTGCTGCGGACATGCAGGAAGGAGCTAACCTGGTGCACCGTTTCTATTTGGCCCAGGGCTTTTTGGATGCGGTAGTGGATGCGCCACGTTACACGTTTAATCGCGAAAGGGCCCAGGCAGACGTCGTCATCCCGATTCACGAAGGACGTCAATATTTCTTCGGCAACATCTCGTTTAACGGGCGCACCATTTACGGGGCCGAAACGCTGCGCGGGCAGATGCTTGATCTGCTGCAGCAGCCTTACACAGATTCACGGGTCGAAGACATCCCGCGGCGTCTCCAGGCGTATTACAAGACACGTGGTTATTACGACGTGAAGGTCGTTGCCAACGGCACGCCCGACGATGCAGCCAATGGCCGGGTGCCAGTGGACATCACGATTTCGCCGGGGCCGGTTTACTATTTCGACGGCGTTACCGTCAGCGGGCTCGATCGACTGCGTCCCAGTTATGTGATCAAACGTTTCACGAGGCTGGAGGGAAAGGCCTACAGCCCGGAAGCTCTCGACGAGCGATTTCGCACGCTGATGCGCACCGGGCTTTTTAATGTTCTTCAAATCAAGCCTGTCCCTGTGGATGGACATCTGCTGCGGTTGGATATTTCGGCCGAGGAAGCCAAGAGCAAGGAATTCGGTTTTTTGATCGGCTACGGCACATTCGAGGGCGCGATTGCCGGTGTGCAATGGCGCGATCGCGATCTTTTCGGTTATGGCCGGCCGCTCACGACGTCGGTGGAGGTCTCACAACGCAGCTACAAAGGCGAGATCCTGTATGAAGATCCGTTCTTCTTCGATACGGATTTTTTCTTCCGAGCCCGGCTTGCCGCCTTCACTTTCGATTACGATGGCTACACGAAATTCGAATTGGGCGGGCGCTTCGAGCTTAATCGTAAAATTACCAAATACGACGAAGCCGGTCTGAGTTTCGCGGTTCGCCACGTGAAAATCACCGACTCCGAGATCAGGCCGAGCTTCCTCCTTGGGTCCACGACGAATTATCAGGTCAACACGATCGGACTGACTAACACTCTGGATATGCGGCAAAGTCCGTATGTGAATCCGCGCGGACTTCTGATCAAGAACACCGTGGATTTGGCACCGAACGCGTTAGGAAGCGACATCGAATATATCCGGGGCACGATGGGCGTATCCTATTATCTGCCATTCTCGCCGAAGGTGACCACGCCCGGGGTGACGGAAGACCAAGGAGGCAGTGCATTGCAGCGATGGGTCCAGCAGTCTTCGCTCGCTTTCGGGTCGCGGGCCGGCATTATTCATTCGCTTACGGCGAACGGCTCGGATGAAGCAACTGCGATTCCGATAGACGAACGTTTCTTCAACGGTGGCGCGGATACCGTGCGGAGCTTTGGCGAACGCGAACTAGGCCCGCACGACAATCATGGACATCCCGTCGGCGGAGAATTCTTCACCGTGTTCAATGTCGAATACACATTTCCCATTCTGGGGGAATTGCAGGGCGCCGTCTTCGTTGATGCCGGGAATCTTTTGCCGACATCGGAGGACATCGGACTAACCGACATGCGTTACGCGATAGGCACTGGTCTGCGTTACAAGTTGCCGGTCGGTCCGATCCGCCTCGATTACGGCGTCAATCCTGATCCCCATCCCGATGAAGATTTCGGAGCGTTCCATTTCAGCTTTGGCTTTGCGTTTTAATGCTTCTCATCAACACCTCGCTTCAGCGCGGTGACACCGCAATACTGCGCGAAGAAACCGCTTCAGAGGTTTTCCAACTCCGTCTCATAGAAAACCGACGAAGCGGTTTCCGAGTTTTTACTGGCGGCTAGCACCCAGCTAAAGCAGGGTGTTAATGAGAGGAGAGCAT
>QHRI01000012.1 GCA_003221375.1 Verrucomicrobiota bacterium | reverse complement strand
GTTATGCCTATGCACTCAAGATCGGCTTTGATTGCGTTATGAGAGTGATGACTGCAAAGAGCGCAGCAGCCCGGAAAGACAAAGGCAAAAGCAATCCTCTTCATCGCAGATCGGTGGTTGCCTTGCACGATGCAGGCATTCCTTTTTTGATTGGTGGCGCTTACGTTGTGGAGGTTTACGCCGGCGTATCGCGCCAGACCAAAGACTTCGATTTGTATCTGCGACCGCAACATGTCGATCTGGCTCTCCAGGCGTTCAAGCGTGCGGGGTACAAGACGGAAAGAACATTTCCACATTGGCTCGCCAAAGCCGAACGCGGCCGGGATTGTATCGATCTGATTTTTCGCGCCGGCAATGGATTGTGCGAAGTCGACGATTCATGGTTCGAGCGAGCGCACAACAGCGAGTTCCTCGGCATGCAAGTGAAGCTTTGTGCGCCCGAGGAAATGATTTGGATGAAAGCGTACATTATGGAGCGCGAACGGTTCGACGGCGCCGACATTGCTCACATTCTTCAGAGTTGCGCGAAGAAACTCGATTGGCCTCATCTGGTTCGCCGCTTTGGTCCGGACTGGCGTGTGCTCCTCAGTCATTTGGTGTTGTTTGGTTACATTTATCCGGGCGAACGCGACAAAATTCCAAACGCAATTATGAACGATCTGATTGCGCGGTTGCGAAGTGAGAAGGGCACTAGGGAAACTACCCGGATTTGTAACGGCACACTGCTTTCGCGAAAGCAATATCTCCTGGACATTCAAGAGCGGGGATTTCGCGATGCGAGGTTGAAGGGACGTGTCCACATGAATGCGAAGGATATCGCGCATTGGACGAGGGCGATCGCAAAAGAAGAGAGAGCGCAGCGAAGGACAATACTGTAGCCGTGTCTCTGTGAGACGCGCGGCGCGCGCATTGTAACTACGCCAGTTTCGCGCTTAGCACAGCAAAGCGGCTACAGTAATGGTGTCGACGCTGGTGTCGGGCTCTGTTGGGCGGGAAGCGGTGAAACTGCTGGCGACGGCGTTGCGGATGAGTTGGCGATTTTCGTTTTCGCTTCGTCGAGAGCTTTTTTTTCTTCCGGATAAGTGTCGTCGTCCGCAGCAGCGACGTAATTCCTTGCTGCGTCGATTTGACTTGCGTCGGCCAGCAATAGCGCCGCGTAAACGGCTGCGTGCGGATCTCGCAATTGGTCGGCTGGCAAGCTTTGAATAATCGCAAGGGCGTCCGCGTTTCGGCCAAAGCGATAGAGCGAAAACGCATAAGTCACGGCGCAATTAAGTTCGTTCGGCGCTCGGTCATGCGCTTCTTTGGCGAGATCATGCGAGCGTTCGATGTTCCGGTCGAGATTGAGACCGAGCCGCGCGAGATCCGCAGTGATCGGCGCCTCACTGGGAGAAGTTTCGTGAAGCCGCTGAAGAATGTCGTAAAGTTTCCCGGTGTTATTCTCTGCGCGATAGAGTCGGCGAAGCGCGTCCAGTGCTTCACGCCGCAGGGGCGGATCTTCCGCGACGCGTAGCCACAGTTGTTCGGACTGTTTCTCCAGAGTCCATTTCGAAGCCAGACGCGCGAGGACAAGTTCGCGCTCGGGCTGGTCGTTTGTCGATTGTTCTGCGGCGCGCCAGAGCTTACCAAATTCATCCGGAGTCCCGGCGTCGCGGGATGATTCGCGCACGGCAATTGCCTGATATGCAAGCCGCAGGTAATCGGATTCGCCCCACATGCCCTTGCGGGTCCATCGTTTCAAACGCGTCCAATTTTTTGCGTTCGCGTACGCGTCAGCTACCACAACAGAAGCGGGCGGAATAGTCAGTTTCTCTGCAGGAAGCTTCTCGATCCACTTAACGGCCTCTCCAGCGAGTCCATTTTGGTTCATCCATTCCATTAGCGATGCAAGATCGGATGGATTCTTTGCGGCAAACGGTTTTACTCGTTCCAGCAACATGTGGAATTTTTTGTCGTTGAGCTTCCGATAAAAATTCAGGCAGAGAAGATAATCGCCGAAGGTGACCTCCTGCGACATCTGGAGCTGTTGCGCGAAGTTATCCGCCGCGGAGAGGTCATTGCGTGCTACAGCATCATTAAGCAACGCGCGCAGCGCGCCGGTCCGATACGGAGCGACCTTGCTGAGCCGTTCGAGATCTTCGCGGGCTTTTGCAGTCTTTTGCGCATTAGCGGAGTGAATTTGCAGCGCCGCGAGATTGAACTGGTAGAGTTCATTCGTTGGTTCTTTTTGTACGGCCGCGGCGAATTGTTCCTCTTGTTCGGCAAAGTTTCCTTCCGCAGAAGCCAACCAGCCGGCAACAACATGAAAGGCAGCCCTGTCACGGTCCTTTGAAGAAACCTGATCGAGCGCTTTTCGCGCCAGATCAAGTTTTCCAAAACGCAATGCCGCGGAAACGAGATTAAGCTGACTGTCCGGATCGTTTGGGCTCAATCGCGCAATTTGTTCGCGCCATGAGATCGTCTCTTCGAGATTCTGTTTCTCCGCTGCTTCCGCCAATATGTACAGGGTCGGCAGAGAATCGGGATGTTGCGCAAGGAGTTCTCGTGCGGTCTGGGTTGCTTCACTGAATCGTCCCTGCTGTAGCATCGAAGTGGCTCGATGTAACAACTGGGTTCGGTGCCAGTTCTCATACAGTTGTAAACCGGACTTGAAAAAAAGCGCGCCCAACAGAATAGCAATTGCCAATCCAGCGGCTACAAGACCGAGACGAGCCGGCCAGAGCTGTCGTTGAAAGAAAGACTCCAGGCCAAAGAGTGACTGGCGAATTTTTCTATATCCTGCCTCTTCGGTTCGCTCCGCGATTTTCATGTTGTCTTTCGAGGCGCAACAATCTGCTTGTTCCTTCCCCTCACATCTGTGCTGACTACCGAAGCTAAGGCCGAGTGACTACCTCTGGCTCTTCAACTACAGGAATTGACTTAACCGAGTCCTCGATTTTTTCCCTCAAACGCCGGCCCCAAACATATCGCGCCAGCAATACTTTCACGGTGGCCGTAAGCGGTACGGCAAGCAGGGGACCGATTACCCCGCCAATGATCAAACCCCAGACAAAGATCGACACAATTACTGTCATCGGATGCAAACCAACGTAATTCCCGACGATTCGCGGGGCGTAGAATATACCCTCCAGGTTTTGTATTAAAATGAAGATGGCTGTCACAATGAGGGGATGTGTCCAGTCGCCCCATTGAAAAGCTGCAATGAGAACGGCTGGTATCCAGCAAATGATGATCCCAATGTATGGAACCATTGTTAGCACAACGACGAGCGCACCAATAATGGGCGCAAAATTAAGACCGACAATCGCCAGCGCACTTCCAATTAAAATACCGTCAACCAGGCATACCAGCAGTTGTCCTCGAAAATAGGCGGTGACGTAACTATTGATTTCCGACAAGAGCTCGGCGACTTCGTCCCGGAAAGGCGACGCGCGCAAAGGCAAATATTCCCTCCAATGCGCTTGGATTCGCGGCTTCTCGTTTAGTAGAAAGAATAGATAGATCGGCACCAGGATAAGACTGAGCAAGAAGCCTGTGATGCCAAGAAAGCCGCCGATGCTTTTCTTGAGAATATCCCAGAATTTTTCCATCAACGTCGGGAGCGCTTGCTGCAAATTAGGCATCTGTTTTTCCACGTACGCCTGAATGCGCTGGCGTTCGGCGGTGGTCAGCTTTGGCGGGCTCGGCGCGATGGTTTCAGGTACAGGCGTAGTGTCAGATAATTTTGGAGTGGGAGAAACACTCGGTTGCGAGTGAGGAGTAGCAGAGGACGTCGGTCCGATGAGCCAGTTGGTAAGACTTGTTGAGGCGGACTTCGCGCGGCTACCGCCGAGGAATCCGAAGGTTTGATCGAATCGATAGATCACGTCCACTATGTAGTCGCGGGCCCGCTCGGTATAAGCGGGTACTTGCCTCGCGAAATTCGCGCTTTGTATCGAGATGGTCGGTACGAGCCAGGCTGCCAATCCACCGAGAGCAAAAAAGGCGATGGCGAAAAGAAGAGCCACCGCCTTTGTGCGACTGAGCGTCCCACGAGACATTTTTGTCACCAGCGGGTCCAGCAGATAAGTCAAAATCACCGCGATGGCCACCGGGATTAGGATCGGTTGGAGGAAACTAATGATATTGGCGCTGACCCAAATTACCGCGCCGATAATCACGATCAGAAGAACCACACAGAAGCCCGTGAGCGCCGCCCACATCGTCTTGCGCTGCCACGGTGTGGGATAGTCGCTCATATTCATTGCGGAGAACGCCGCGGGTTACTCGGTTGGATTTGTTTTCGTTGGTGGACCGTTTCCAACCGGCGCCTTGTTTCTTTCGATCTTGTTCGCCAGATTCTTATTTTTTGGATCGAGTGCCAGCGCTTTTTGCCAGGATTCCAGCGCTTCAGAGATGCGATTCAATTTGAAATAGGCGTCCCCAATGTGCTCAAAGATAACCGGATCATCGTGGTCGACGGTTTTTGCAGCGTTGAGCAGGTTGCTCAAAGCGAGATCAAATTTGCCTTTTCGGAATTCTACCCAGCCGAAGCTGTCAAGGTAGGAAGCATTATTTGGTTCCATCTCGAGGGCGCGTTTAATCATCGTTTCGGCTTCGTCCAGGTTCATGTTGTGATCGGCCCACATGTAGCCGAGATAATTGCAGGCCTCGGCCGAGTTCGCTGGATCGAGCGCGATTGATTTGCGAAGAAGATCAGCAGCTTTTTCGTACAGACCAGCCTGCTCTGCCGTCGCGCCATAGTTGAAATAGAACCTGGCGTTTACGATGTCGTTGTCCTGGTCGAGTTGCGCTTCGTGCAATGCTTCCTCAAAAGTCGCTACCGCCTGCTGAGTCTGTTTCGCCTCGCTCTGGGCAATGGCCAGATAGTAAACGATCTCTGGAGCGCCCAGGAATCGGCGCCGGGCTTCAGTCAGCAATCCGACAGCCCGATCGGCATCTTTTAAAGGTCCAAGCATCAGTTCTGCCAGACGCAAATATGTGCCCACGTGATTTGGATTAATCAGGAGGCTTTGCTCGTAATTCGCTGCTACTTTCGCAAAAATCGCCTTTGCTTCGTCGACTTTCCTGGCGCGCTGGAGCGATCGCGCTTCATCATCCAGCACCTGTGCCAGTAAATCATAGGGCTGATACTTTTCAGGGTGCTCTTTGATGATTTGCTCGAGCATCTCAACTGCTTTGCCCCGTTGATTCGTCAGGATGAAACCAGTCGCTAGTTTCTCTCGGGCGTTTGCGTCGTCCGGTTGCAGTTCAAGAACGTGCAAATAAAGCGGAATCGCCTCTTTCAATTGCTGGGAGGCTGCATAGTAGTCAGCGACATCCTTCAGGACCGCAGGGTCATCGCCCGCGTGTTCGGCTGCCTTCTTGAAAATTTCGTTGGTCCTTTTGAGTTCGTCGGGTTTGGGCTGTGAATCGGACTTGAAAAGGATCGCCACGTAAAGTTTGCCGAGCCGCATCCAAAAGTTGGCGTCGTTGCTGCGGATCTTTGCGGCCCGATCCAGAACTTCGAGCGCCTTCTTCTCTTGTCCGCCGGCAACTTCGATTTCGACAAGACGCTGGTAACCTTCGATGTCCCCAGGATTCAGAGTGATGGCCCGGTTCGCATAGTCGATAGCCTGATCGGTTTTCTTGAGGTACTTCGCATAAATGAAAGAGAGCTGTTGATACGGGGCGTCATCCTTCGGATTTGCCTTGATTGCGTCTTTCAACACGTCAATCGCCTGTGGAAAATCGTCCTGCTCTATCAGCAAAGCGGCCACGCGCGACGCAAGTTGCGCTTGGCCAGGATCTACATTCAACACTTTGCGATATGCCTCCAGCGCGCGATCCATCTCGCCATTTTCTTCGAGAGACATTCCCTCGACGAAATGCGTTAGCGCATCTGCCTTATGCGCGCCATCCGAACGTAGTGCCAGATCGGCAGCTGGTTTGGAATAGAGCGAATCGTCCTGGTGACCGGTCTTCTTTGTTGGTGTCGGTGAAGATTTCGGCGTTCGACCAACCACTACGCTCGCGGTAACGAGAAAGGCCAGCGTGAGGAAAAAACACCGGCGCAGTGAAACGCTTCGTTTCCTTCGCTCGGTCATCCTTAATGTTATCTTTTTACGCTGTGTTCGGCAAACAGCCCGGCATTATCATCTCGACTGGAGCGAGAAACCTCTCACAGAGTGTTTGATCACGATGTGTGCCAAGTGTGACTGTCACCTTCGCAGGCGGAGGTCCCTCACTTCGTTCGGGATGCCCTTTTAAGGCATGAGCCAACGCTACGCTTTGTAGCGCAGACGTTTCTTGTGCCGATTCGCCTTCATGCGTTTGCGGCGCTTGTGCTTGGCAATTTTCGCTTTGCGTCTTTTCTTAAGTGAGCCCATTCAGGTTTTCAGAATTCGCGAGTCCCGACTCAACCATCAGATGTGCTCCAATGCAACCCAGTTCTCACAGTGGTCGTAACATTACTTCTTTAACATCGCGTCTCGCTTCGCCTTAAACTCGCTTCCAGGTTTCCACTCGGGAAATTTATTGCCGTTTGCTACTTGATAGCCGACCTCGAATAAGAGATCGATATCCTGCACCGCACCGGAAAGATCCCAGTTTGGGTCAACCTCGTCCGAGACCTGATGATAATGATGCGCGGTGTAATCATCTTTCTTTTGCTGGCCGAAATTTGCAGGTTTCCCGATGAAATCCGTGCCGCCACCCGTGTAGAGCGAAGGCACGCCGCGTTTGGAAAATTCGAAATGATCGGCGCGGTAAAAGCTGCCTTTCTCGGGCTGACTATTAGGTTTCATCTCTCGAGCGTTGCGTGTCGCGGCTGCACCTAAGAAGTCGTCGAGCGTCGAATTGTTGTTACTAAGGTCTTCGATGTCGTGGGTTTTCCCCCACGGATTCACGGTGTCGATATTGATATCAGCCAGCGTTTTATCCAGCGGATAAAGCGGATGCAACGCGTAAAATTTGGCGCCGAGCAATCCTGCTTCTTCAGCGGTCGTTGCCATGAACAACACCGACCGTTTCGGCGGCGGATTCAATTTGGTGAATGCGGCCGCGAGTTCAATCACAGAGGCGACACCGGACGCGTTGTCGATCGCGCCATTAAAAATCTGGTCACCTTGTAATTCGGGGTGACGTCCGAGATGGTCCCAGTGCGCG
>QHRI01000368.1 GCA_003221375.1 Verrucomicrobiota bacterium | reverse complement strand
TACGGACTGAACGATCGTTATCGCGGCGTCTACAACGGACGGCGCGTCATCTTTATGAACACCGACGACATGAACGCGGCCGGCTTGCAGCGGGGGCAGCTTGTTGATCTAACGAGCTATTACAAGGATGAAACGCGAGTGGCGCGGCATTTCATGGTTGCGCCGATCGAAATCGCGCGGCGCTGTACTGCCACCTATTTTCCGGAAGCGAACGTCCTCGTTTCGATCAACAACAGCGCCGATCGCAGCAACACGCCAGTGAGTAAAAGCCTGATTATTAGCATCGCGCCGTCGACGGACACGGTCGCGGCGGTTGATCAGCTTCGTCGCGAAGCGACAACGAGTTAGTCGAGAACCATGCGCTCAACGTGCGAGTAGATGTTGAACGACGGCGGCCGGAGAAAACCGATTAACGTCTGGTTGCTGTCGCGAGCAAACTCCATTGCCAAGGCTGACGGCGCCGAAACTGAAGCAACAATTGCAATTCCCGCCGCGAGCGCTTTTTGCATGATCTCGAACGAAGCGCGACCGCTGACGAGCAAAACGTGGCGATCCAGCGGGAGTTTTCCGTCAAGAAACGCGCGGCCGATGACTTTATCGACCGCATTGTGGCGGCCGATGTCTTCGCGCACGATCAGCGCTTTGCCATTGAGATCGAATATTCCGGCGGCGTGAATTCCGCCGGTGCGGGCGAAGTCGGATTGTTGTTCTCGAAGGAGCGACGGAAGCGCGAGCAGTGCGTTGATGTCGATCCTCAATGATATCGATCTAATCGCCGGAAAATTCTGCCGGATCGAATCGATGCTCTCTTTGCCGCACAGTCCGCAGCTGCTCGAAATTGTTCCGAACCGCTGCGCGCGAGTGAGTTTTATTTTTGCGCGGGCGGGAAGATGAATCGTTATGATGTTCTCCCGGTTGCGCGCGTCTTCCGGTCGCGAGAATTTTTGAATGCGAACGCTGTCACGAATAACGGCCTCCGAAAGAAGAAATCCCGTGGCCAGCTCTTCGTCGTGCCCGGGCGTGCGCATCGTCGTCGCAATCGTTTTCTCGTCGATTCGAATTTCGAGCGGTTCTTCGATCGTCAGGTCGTCTCGCAAATACTCGAGCGAACCGTCCTTCTTGCGCCGGATGATTCTTCCCGGACCGATGCTCGGGGCGTCTTTCATCAATGAGGATTTCAGATATTGTTGCAGCCGGTGGAAATCTGTCACTTGTACATTTCGCCGGGACACAATTTCGTCGGCCACCACGGTCGTGAGCCTGGCACGCATCGGATGATCGAGGTGCCGGTAATCGAGTGTGTGGCAGGGCGTGGGATTCGCGATGATCGTTACTTCGATTTTAAAAACGATTACAAAGGCCAGATCACATTTTTTTCACTCGAGATTTTCGAAGAACTTTGCGGTGCATTCGAGTTACACGATTGCGCGCCAGCTGCGGCGCGGCGCAATGTGATCACACGCGGAGTTGATTTAAACGAATTGATTGGCAGGGAATTCGAAGTTCAGGGCGTCTCTTTCTGTGGAACGCAGGAGTGCGCGCCGTGTTACTGGATGAACGGTGCATTCGCGCCCGGCGCGAAGGAATTTTTGAAAGGACGCGGCGGTCTGCGCGCGAAAATTCTCAGCGACGGCAGGCTGCGCTCAAATTCCCCGGTCATCCCGAGCGAAGTCGAGAGATCCCGCGGAACTATCTCGAGGTGATGCCGCGGGATTCCTCGACTCCCCTGCGCGTCGCTCGGAACGACATCAGTGCTGTTTTGCTCGCGGGTGGCGAATCGCGCCGGATGGGCAAGGACAAAGCGACGCTTCTAGTTCGCGGGACGTCGCTGTGGCAAATTCAACTCGACCTGTTGCGGAAATTGGAGCCGACCGAAATCTTGGTGTCAGCGCGCATCGATCCTGTCTGGCGCCCTGCGGATGTACAGTTTGTCGCGGACGATCCTCCGTCACGCGGTCCGCTCAGCGGCCTGGCTGCGTCGCTCGCGCACACGCGCACCAACCATCTCCTGGCGCTTGCGATCGACATGCCCTTCATGAACGAAAAATACCTGGCGTCTCTTTGCAGCCAGGCTGAGCTGGGCCGCGGCGTGATTGCAAAAATTGAGGATCGTTTCGAGCCGCTCGCAGCGGTCTATCCGCGGGAAGTTGTCGCGAATGTTCAGAGCGCACTTTTGGGGACGGACTTTTCACTGCAAACCCTGGCGAGCCGCCTCGTCGCAGCCGGAAAACTTCAGGTCATGCCTGTCATGTCGCAGGAAAGAAAATTGTTCCTCAGTGTAAATGAACAGGCTGATTTGGCGGCGCTGTAGCCGAGGCGCTTGACCTCGGCTTCATGGAGTTGGCCTCGCGTAAGAGCGGTCAGCGCCCGTGGCTCCAGCTGCAATTGGGACGCCGATGAAAAAGATGCTCTTGAAAGTCAGCCCCGACTGCTCGATATATCCGCTTCCATTTGGGGTAGTAATGCAATTGTCC
>QHRI01000367.1 GCA_003221375.1 Verrucomicrobiota bacterium | reverse complement strand
TCGCGTGAATGATTTCGTTCAACTGCTGCGGTGTCAGGTTTTTCGCGCGCAGATTGGGATCGATATTGGTCTGCTCGAGAATGCGTTTGGCCATGGGAAAACCGATTCCATAGATGTAAGTCAACGACGCCTCAATGCGTTTATCTGCTGGAATTTCGACTCCTAGTAATCTTGGCATAAATCAATACTTCGCTACTCCATCACTCCGTTAATCTAGCCCTGGCGCTGTTTATGGCGCGGGTTTTTGCAGATTACGCGCAGCACATTCTTGCGCTTCACGATCCTGCAACTGGCACAAAGCCTTTTTACTGATGGTCGTACTTTCATAATCCGTCCCGCAAGCGCGGGAGAAACGCGGAGCCGGCTCCGCGTTGTCATTTTTGGCGATAGGTAATTCGCCCTTTCGACAAATCGTAAGGTGAAATCTCTAGCATAACTTTGTCTCCTGGCAAGATCCGAATGAAGTGCAGGCGCATTTTTCCCGAAATATGCGCCAGAACGCGGTGGCCGTTGGCAAGTTTAACTCGAAACATGGTATTGGGCAGCAGCTCGACGACTGTGCCTTCTACTTCAATTGCGTCTTTGCGCGCCATGTCAGAATTTCTGGGTCGTCCTTTGTGATCAGAACCGTGTGCTCGAAATGCGCCGAGGGCATTCCATCGGCCGTCCGCACTGTCCAACCGTCGTCGAGCAGCCTCACGTCCGAAGTGCCGATGTTAATCATCGGCTCAATGGCCAGCGTCATGCCAGCCTTCAACTTCGGGCCGGTGCCGCGTTTGCCGTAATTGGGAATTTGGGGCTCTTCGTGCATTTTTCGTCCAACCCCGTGTCCGACAAATTCGCGTACGACTGAAAAAGCAAAGCGGCGCGCTTCATCCTCAATTTCAGCGCAGATATCGCCGACGCGCTGACCTTCGCGTGCAGCCGCAATTGCACGGGCCAACGCATTTTCTGTAACGCGCAGCAACTGGTCAGTTCGTTCGTCAACGATTCCCACGGGCACAGTCGTGGCGTTGTCCCCCACCCAGCCATCCTGAACGATGCCAATATCCAGCTTTACGACATCGCCATATTGAATGCGGCGTTGGCTGCCGATTCCGTGCACGACTTCGTCATTGAGCGAAATACAAATGTTTCCAGGAAAAACGCGGTGCCCGAGGCGATAGCCAAGAAATGCGCTTTTCACATGCGCATCACCCATGAAGTCCGCAGCCGCCTCGTCTACTTCTTTTGTTGTAATACCGGGACGAACCAGGTCACTAACACGGTCGAGAATATCACTCGCCGTGCGGCACGCCTGCCGCATCTTTTCGATTTCCTTTGCGTTCTTGATCGGAATCATGCTGCGGTTTTGTCTTCAATCAGCCGTGAAATATCGCCAAAGACTGCCTCGCGATCGCGGTTGCCGTCAATCCGATGCAGTATCGATATCTTTCCGTAAAAGGATGCCAGCGGCTCGGTCTTGGTGCGGAATTCTTGCAAGCGAGTTTGCAATACCCCCAGATCATCGTCACCGCGCCTGACTAGAGGACCATCGCAATAGGGACATACCGCACGTTCGGCAAACTGCGCACTCGACGAACTGGTTGTGAAGCCGCATTCCCCACATTGAAGACGACCCGCGATGCGATCGCGCACAGTTTGTTCCGAGACTTCCAGCCAGATGGCGAGGTCCAGAGCGGTACGCAATCGCGCCAAGATGGACATCAAGCTTTCGGCTTGTCGCAGCGTCCGCGGAAAACCATCGAATACGAACCCGTGACCGCCATGCAGACGCAACCAATCTTCGATCAGTTCGATGATAATTTTGTCGGACACCAGCCCGCCGCTTTGCAGCACTTCGGCGGTCTCCTTTCCCAACGGCGTTCCGAGGTCTCTTTCCCGCCGCAAGATTGCGCCCGGCGATGTGACGGGAATGCCGAATTGGCGCGTAATCATTTCTGCCTGCGTTCCTTTACCGGAACCGGGCGCGCCAAGAAGAACGAGCCGCCTTTTCACTTATCGCCCGTAAAGAAAGATGGCGACACCAGCGATTACGATTACGGCTATCCCTACGTATAGCCACATCAATGTTCCGCTGGCTACAGATTCACCGCGACTGTACGCACCCGCGCCAAATGCTCTGCCTCGAATGCGACCTTTGCGCAAGAAACCATCG
>QHRI01000366.1 GCA_003221375.1 Verrucomicrobiota bacterium | reverse complement strand
ATCAAAAGGCACGGCCGTTCGGAAGTCGATCATGAACGGCCGTTTCTCCACGCTCGACGTGACCGGAAAAATGGAAATACCCGGTCCCGACGGTAAGAAGAAAGAGATGACATTCGTGGGACATGGAATCGAGGGTTATGACAATGTGAAAAAGAAATTCGTCGGTTCATGGGTCGATAACATGGGGACCGGCATCATGTTCTCGGAAGGCACCTACGATCCCACAACAAAAACCTTCACCTACACCAGCGAGTTCGAAACCATTCCCGGCATGAAGCAACAGATCCGCGAAGTCATCAAGGTCACCGACAACAACCATCACACGCTTGAGTGGTACGAGAACCATGGTGGCCAGGAAGTGAAAACCATGGAGATTAATTACACCCGCGCAGGCAAGAAATAGCGAACCAACTTCATACTCCTCAGTAGCCATCTCTTGTAGCCGCCTCGCTGCGTCGAGGCGTTCCAGCGCTGTTGCTGCCCTCGAGCGCATGGCGACACAGCGCCGAGGCTACAGCGCCCAACGTGATCGAGAAATTGAGGCATGCAACGGACTTTCCCACGAATCACATCCGCCAAAAGGTTCGCGCGGCATCTTCGAAACAAATGGCGTGATGCTCTTCAAATCGAACCGCGTATACCGCGATCGGGATCACGCGGGTTAATCACGCCGCCAAGCCTGTCCCAGACCGCGCTCGCTGCGGGACGCACGGTGTCCCATGGCAACGCCGCATCGGGTTTTCCCTGCTCGTAATCCACGGCAACGGAGTCTTCGACCTCTCCGAATTTTTTTCCAGGATTCTTCGCGAATGAGTCGTAAGCGGTGCGGTAGCCGTGCTCGAATTGATCGTAAGAATAGTCTTTGGCGTACGGTTGTTTGGAATGTTGGCGTCGCCAATAAGCCGCTTCTCTTTGCGAATACCCCAGGGTTTTCCGAGCGGTTTTCGCGCGCGCTGTTTTGGAAGGTGTCTTCATAACTCTGTCCCTTCTACTGCTGCTCATTAAGAGCATCGCCAGCGACCAGCCGATCGGTTCTTCTTTTCTCGATTTAACACGCTTTGTAGCCGGTGGCGTTGATCCCAGCCTTGGCCCGAATGGACCTCGCCGGCCGCGGCTAGTTTGTTGAAGCCGCGAACGGAGTTTACCGGCCGGGAAGGGTTACAAACGGCGGCGGCTTCATTCGTTCGACGCAGCTCACATCAAGATTTTTTGCGTCGCCTTTATCCAGAAATTCAATCGCGATCCGATCGATACAACCCGGATCCTTCAGGCCATCCACACCATGGCCGGCCTCGGGAATAACGACGTGTCTGCTGTTCGGCAAATAGCTGGCCACTTCGTCGCCGTACTTTGGCGGCGTGACCGGATCCATGTTGCCGGAAAAAATCAGCACCGGCGTGTCTGAAAAAATCGCTTCGAGAAAATCGGTCGGGATCTCGCCGCGCGGCCATACTCCGCAGGCGCGGGTTTGCTGGAACACCCGATAGTTCCCGAATGGATTGCCTTGAGTCAGCTTCGCCGCTTCAGCGGGATTAATGAACGGGACATCTTCCGCGCACGTGACCGACAAATACATTCCGTCCGCCACTAAATCAGGAATCGACGGCGCAATTGTCTGTTGGAGAAACGGCCCGAAATCGCCGGTTGCCGCGTGGTGAACAATCAACGGAATCCGCGCTGCCTTGTCGCGGTCGTACATCCGGGTCCTGATCTTCTCCGCAAACACACCGCGCTGAATTTCGACTGTCGTCGGGGCGGTAGATTTGCCGGGCGGCGAATATTGCACACGCGCAGGCTGTTTCTCCAATTGCGCCAGCACATTTTTCCAGTCATCTCGAATTTGTGGGAAAGCCGCGTGACACGCGGCGTCCCGTTCGCATTCATCCAACAGCAAATTCATCGCGCGCTCTCCCGACTCGGCGTGGTGCAACGGCATTTTTAGATCGGTCGGCGCGACACCCAGCAGGATCGCGCTGCGCAAGTGCTCGGGATGCCGCCGCATGTAAACCAGCGCTGCGCGCGTTCCATATGAGGTTCCGAAAAGATCGATCCTGTCATAACCGAGCCACGTTCGCACATCGTCGAGATCATCCATCGCGATGGACGTTGTGTATTTCGTTAGATCTGCGCGTAGCTCGAGCGCGTGACGCATTTCCGTGACGTAATCGACTGGATACATCTCGCTCAGGTAATAGGCCGGTGTTTTCTTCCGGGAAATCGCAAGACGATTCGACTGTCCGGTGCCGCGCTGATCGACGCATACCACATCGTGCCGGCGGCGATAATCTCTGCCCGGCCCGGCGTAGAATCCTGCTCCGTCTGTGGACGCCGCGCCCGGGCCGCCCGCCAGATCAAACAGTGGCTCCGTCTTCGTTTTCTGATCGAACGCCGGGAGCACAACGACATTTAGATCGATCGTTCGACCCGAGCGCGTCTGGCGATTTTCAAAAACCGTCAGTTTCCCGCAGAACAATTCGTCATCGACTCCGGGTAAACGACACGGCTTCAATTTCGACAAACCGCCCGGCAGCCGATGTTTGGCGCAGCCGCCGAGATCAACCAGAAGCAAGATCGCTCCGGTCGTCATCAGCACGACAGAACAAACGCAGCGAAATCCGCGCACGCGCGAGTTTAGTGGGCGTT
>QHRI01000365.1 GCA_003221375.1 Verrucomicrobiota bacterium | reverse complement strand
AGGTTTCGCACTCGATCTATTTCCGCGATCCCGACGGCCACGCGCTCGAGATCACGACGTACGAGTTGTCCCAGCCATCCTGACTTGTCATGTCGAGTGGAGTCGAGACATCTCTCGATATTTCGAAACAGTTAGAGATTCCTCGACTTCGCTCGGAATGACAATTGCAATGGAACGGGCAGGCAATTAAAGCCGTAAAGCACTACCGCACCCAAAAACGTGGCCGTGGTTTCGAGCGCACGCCGGGCGCTTGCGTCTTAAAGTGCGGCGGTGCTCCGCCGCTTTGGATGTTGTCAGGCCACGCGACCGCAGCAGTTTTTGTATTTTTTCCCGCTGCCGCAGGGGCACTGTTCGTTGCGGCCGACTTTTGGTATTGAACGGCGAACGGGTAAATCAATCGACACTTCGCCCGCACCGTCGCCATCTCCCGCGGCGACTCCCGCCATCGCGCCAACGGGTTCACGCATGCGCGCGTCGGCGCTTGCGGTGGGCGCGGTTGGAGCATGTTCGCGCATTAGAAACTGCGGCAATGTCGCCAGGAAATTCTCGAATGCCTGCAAGTTTGAGGTGCTGCGGAAAAGATTATTCAAGACTTCGTTCTTAATGTTTGCCATCAGTTCGACGAACATGTCGTACGCCTCGGTCTTGTATTCGATGAGCGGGTCTTTCTGCGCATAACCGCGCAGATAAACCCCCTCGCGCAAAGCATCCATGGCATAGAGATGCTCCTGCCAGAGTCGGTCGATGGCATTCAGAATGATGTAGCGCTCCAGGCTTTTTACCGCCGTGGGTTCTTCGTGACTCGACTTTCGGTCATACGCATCTTTGATCTTCTCGATCAGAAACTGCGCGTTTTCATCGACGGCGCGTGTGTCGAACTGCGCCTTTTCCTTGGTCAAACCAAGCGGGAAAGTTGTGTTCACCCAATGGACGAGACCCGTGTAGTTGGGCTCATCTACATCGAGATATTCTTTGACCTTCGCCGGCACGGCTTCGTCGATGACTTCGAAGATGAGTTTGCGCGGATCCTCGGAATCGATGACTTCGTTGCGGTAAGTGTAAACAACCTCGCGCTGCATGTTCATCACATCGTCGAAATCGAGAGTCCGTTTTCGGATGAGGTAATTGCGCTGCTCCACTCGTTTTTGCGCCGTCTCGACCGATTTATTTAGCCACCGATGTTCCAGTTCCTGCCCTTCCTCGAGCCCGAAGCGCTCCATGATTTTCGTCATTCGATCGGCTGCGCCGAAGTTGCGCATCAGATCGTCCTCGAAACTGACATAAAATCGCGATGCGCCCGGGTCCCCCTGCCGCGCGCAGCGTCCGCGTAACTGTCGATCGATTCGGCGCGCCTCGTGCCGCTCAGTCCCGATCACCTTCAACCCGCCCAGCTCGGTCACGCCAGGACCAAGCTTAATATCGGTGCCGCGCCCCGCCATGTTCGTTGAGATCGTGACCGTGCCCGGTTGTCCAGCGCGCGCCACGATCTCGGCTTCCTGCATGTGAAACTTCGCGTTCAACACGTTGTGCGGGATCTTCTCGCGCTTCAGCATTCGGCTCAGTAACTCAGACGCTTCCACGCTGACGCTTCCAACCAGCACGGGCTGAGTCTTCACATGAGCCTCTTTGATCTCCTTGATCACCGCGTTGTACTTTTCCCGACGCGTCTTGTAGATGCGATCGTTGAAATCGGTGCGTCGCACCGGTCGGTTCGTCGGAATCATGTTCACGTCGAGTTTGTAAATGTCGTGAAACTCCGCGGCTTCCGTTTCGGCCGTGCCTGGCTTCGACCGCCTGGTGCAATCCATCGCTCCACCGTCGGCCGGGCATTTTGCGGCCGGTGAATTCATCGACAATCACAACCTTGTTATCTTCGATCACGTACTGGACGTCCTTCTCGAACAAGCAGTAGGCGCGCAGTAATTGTGAGATGTTGTGAATCCGCTCGGCCTGCGTGTCGCAATGTTGCTGACGCTCCGCTTTTCGCTTGTCTTTCTCCTCGTCCGACAGCCCCTGGTCGAGATCGATCTCGGTGAATTCGCTGATCAAATCCGGCAATACGAATGAGTTCGGATCATCGGGATTGAGAAAGCTACGGCCTTGCTCCGAGAGATCGGCTTCGTTCGATTTTTCGTCGATCGTGAAAAAGAGTTCTTCCTTTAGGAGGAACAACTCTTCCTTGCGCGTGTCCTGATAAAAGGAAAGCTCTGCTTTATCGACAGCGCGGCGCTTGTCCGGATCTTCCATCATGCGCAGAAGCTGTTTGTTGCGCGGCTGACCAAGCTTCACTTTGAACATGAGCAGACCGCCTGCCTCGACATCGCCTTGCTGAAATTTTTCGATTGCGTCGCTGGCGAGCCGGTTGCAAAGCATGTTCTGCTTTCGGACCAACTGCTCGATCAGCGGTTTCCATTTGTCGTATTGATGCGTGGAAATGGTCGCTGGCCCGCTGATGATGAGCGGCGTGCGCGCTTCATCGATCAAGATGGAATCGACTTCATCGACGATGGCATAGTGATAGCCGCGCTGGACCTGTTGTTCGCGCGTCGTGGCCATGCCGTTGTCGCGCAGATAATCGAAACCGAACTCGCTGTTCGTTCCGTAGGTGATGTCCATCGCGTATTGTTCGCGGCGTTCATCCGGCTCCTGATCGTGTTGAATGCAGCCGACCGTAAGGCCCAGGAAATTGTAAAGCTGCCCCATCCATTCCGCGTCGCGTCGAGCCAGGTAATCGTTCACCGTCACCAGGTGCGCGCCGCGTCCGCTCAGCGCATTCAGGTAAAGAGGCAGTGTCGCGACTAGCGTCTTGCCTTCGCCGGTTGCCATTTCTGCGATCCGGCCCCGATGCAAAACGATTCCGCCGAGTAACTGGACGTCGAAGTGCACCATGTCCCAGACCATGGGCTGATCGCACACGGTGAACATTTGTTGCTGTTCTTTCAGCCGGCGCGCCGCGTTTTTCACCGCAGCGAACGCTTCCGGCAAAATTTCATCCAGCTTTTTCCATTGTTCTTGTGGGTCAGGAATCTTGGAGAGCTCTTCCTTCCATGCCGCGGTCTTGGCGCGCAATTCGTCGTCAGACAAGCTCTTGAATTGCTCGTCAAATTCGTTGATCCGACCCACAATCGGCGTCAGCCGCTTGAGCTCGCGTTGATTCTTCGAACCAAGAATTTTCTTTAAAATCCAGCTAACCATTTGAACGACCAATATCGGTCAGATTCTCGCAGTATCAATATGCGCATTGCTGCAGCCGCCCCGCTGTGTCGGGGCGAATCCGTGAAGATGCACGGCGACACAGCGCCGTGGCTACAACGAGCAGGCCCTATTGTATGACGGAATCTTTCCAGCTAGAATCGCCGACATGAAGAAAATCATTTCCACAAGCGAAGCGCCGGGGGCGATCGGGCCGTATTCGCAAGCGGTGCGCAGCGGAAGCTTCCTGTTTTGCAGCGGCCAAATTCCGCTCGACCCAAAATCAGGCCAGATCGTTCCTGGCGATATCGCTGCGCAGACCCGACGCGTACTCGACAACATCGCGGGCGTTTTACGGGCTGAAAACCTGACTTTCGACCATGTGGTTAAGACGACCATTTTCCTTACCAACCTTGGTGATTTCCAAACCGTGAACGAAATTTATGGCTCATATTTCAAACAGGATCCTCCTGCCCGTTCCACTGTTCAGGTCGCGGCGTTGCCCAAGGGGGCTAATGTAGAAATTGAAGT
>QHRI01000011.1 GCA_003221375.1 Verrucomicrobiota bacterium | reverse complement strand
GGAATTTCAGTGATGACGATTTGCTCCCTGCCGCCTTTAAGCTCTTCGATGCCGGCCTTGCCGCGCACCTTCATGCTGCCGCGACCAGTCTCGAGATATTGTTTGATTCCCGACACGCCGCAGATGACGCAGCCGGTCGGGAAGTCCGGCCCTTTTACGTGTTTCATCAGCTCCTCGAGCGTGATTTCTGGATCGTCGATTTGCGCACAGATTCCATCAATCACTTCGTTGAGGTTGTGCGGCGGAATATTGGTCGCCATGCCCACGGCGATGCCGGTTCCGCCATTAACGAGGAGATTTGGAAAGGCAGCCGGGAAAACCGTCGGCTCGGTGCGTGTTTCGTCATAATTTGGGACGAAATCGACCGTGTCCTTATCCATGTCGGTCATCAACGCGGCGCCGAGATGTGTCATGCGCGCTTCGGTGTAACGCATTGCCGCCGGTGGATCGCCTTCGACGGAGCCGAAGTTACCCTGGCCGTTGACGAGCGTTTCACGCATCGCCCACGGCTGGGCCATGTGGACGAGCGTAGGATAAATCACCGCTTCGCCGTGCGGGTGATAATTTCCGCTGGTGTCACCGCAAATCTTCGCGCATTTGCGGTGCTGTCGTCCCGGAAAAAGCGAGAGGTCATGCATCGCATAAAGAATTCTTCGCTGCGATGGCTTGAGTCCGTCGCGCGCGTCCGGTAACGCGCGCGAAATAATGACCGACATCGAGTAATCGAGGAAGGATCTCGATACTTCCTCGGCTACATTTATCGGTTCAACTTTCTCATTTGGGTTCAACATAGGATCAAAGGTCTCCCAACCTGAGGTAACGTGCTCTCATTAACACCGGCGCTTCAGCCCGATGCGGTCGCATGACGAACACAAAAACCGTTTCAACGGTTTTTGCCCAACAGGAAAGCCGTTGAAACGGCTCACGCTTCACCCTGTTACCCACACCCGGCTCAAGCAGGGTGTTAATGAAACAAGAAAAACAATTAATCATTTTTGCTAGCTGCTAAGTAAGTCCGTGCGAGTACACAGATGGGCGCTCCACGAGAAAACGATCTTCCCAAACTCGTGAAATTTCGTCAGCCTGTCTAATCGTTTCAGGAGGACCGATCTGAGCGTCGCGCGGCAGCGAAATTTTCAAGAAATCCAGCACACCGCGGATGGTTCCCCCATAATCCCGGCATAGCTCTTCGTACTCGACTCGGAAGGGAGTAATACCGATTCGCTGAAAAAATGTGTACCAGATATTTTCCTGTCGCTCGGCTTCTCTTAGAGATTGCTCAATCAACTGGGCATCGAATTGCGGTTCGCGTAACGCAGTTTTTCCCTCTTGCACTTTCCAAAGGCCGGTCTGAAGCGCGCGAGCCGTGGACAATGCTTGCCGCAATTTGTGACGCCGAACGATGTGCACAAAGCGAAGACGTGGGAAGGCATTTCGCAACATATTGAGATCATCAGTGGCTGCGTCGCCAAAAGCACGAGTATCTCGCAGCCTGGCGAGGAAATCGTCCAGATACCAGCTCATCAATTTAAAGCCGAACACTTCGTTGCGAGTAGTTTTCGTGTTGACGATGGCGTGCACGTAACGTGGATAATCAGCGTTTGGATCCAACCCAAGTTCGGCACCGTAGCGGCCCTCGGACTTTGGAAGGAAAAACTGCTTCGGCATGCCCGCCTTACGCGTAACGCGCAAGCCATCGGTCAATAAATTGCTACCCGAACGCGGAATTGTGCAGACAACGTAACAGCGTCGCGGATGGCGTAGTTTGTGAAACAGGCCTCCCATCTTGGAATTTACACGTCGAGATTGCGCACATTCAGCGCGTTATCTTCAATGAATTGCCGACGCGGCTCGACGATATCACCCATCAGAATCGTGAACATCTTATCGGCATCGACGGCGTTATCGTCGTTCAAGTCAACCTTCAGAAGTTTACGTTTCTCCGGGTTCATCGTAGTCTCAAACAACTCCTTGGCGTTCATTTCGCCGAGACCCTTGAAACGTTTGATCTGTACGCCACGGCGGCCAATCTCCAAAATTTTCTCGAGGATTTCGGGAATTGAAAACAGCGCATGCGAAACCGCTTTTTCGCCTTCGCCTTCGCTCAGCTCAAAGATCGGCTGATCGCTCGTCGCATAATGCGCGACTTTTAAGCCTTTGCGCGCGAGCTCTGCTATGATTTTTTCGATAGCAGCCGACTCGTGCAGCTCAACGAGTCTGCCGCGTCTACGAGTTCCCTCTGTGCGCGCTTGTGATTCGCCCAGCGGAAGCAATTCCTGACCGATCTCCATGTCGAACAAATTAAGATCCAGGTTCTCCTGATGAAATGTGCGAACCGCTTTTTCGTCGTGAAAATAATGAGCGGTCTCTTCGTTTCCCTCGCGCACTTTCACCAGATACGTTGGAAGCTTGCCCGACTTCGCGTTCCGCTGGGCAAGATAAGTCTCAAAATCGCCGCCATGGCGGCGCACGGCTTCGCTCAACTTCGCAAGCCTCTCGAGTGATTCGAGAATATCCTTCAGTTGTGCCGCCGGAATTTCCTTGTCGTCGGCCAGATTTCTCAATCGTACGTCCTCTGCGCCGAGCGAAATGAGGATTTTATTCAGACGGGCATCGTCATCGACGTATTCTTCGCGCTTCTTTCGCTTGATCTGGTAAAGCGGTGGTTGCGCGATGTAAATCCTCCCCGCGCGCACCAGTTCAGTCATCTGACGGAAAAAGAATGTAAGTAGCAAAGTGCGAATGTGCGATCCATCGACGTCTGCATCCGTCATGATAATAATCCTGCCGTAGCGCAGCTTGCTAATATCGAAACGACCTTCGTCCTTCCCGTTGCCATCCTCCCTCGATTTGCCGATCCCGGTGCCGATGGCCGTAATCATCGACTGGATTTCATTGTTCTTTAGAAACTGATCTTCACGCGCTTTTTCCACGTTTATCAATTTTCCGCGAATAGGAAGAATGGCTTGATAACGTCGGTCGCGTCCCTGCTTGGCAGAGCCGCCTGCCGAATCGCCTTCGACGATATAAAGCTCGGTCAATTCCGGATCGCGCTCGGAACAATCAGCCAGTTTTCCAGGCAATCCGCCGCCTGTGAGAGCACCCTTGCGAATTGTTTCTCTCGCTTTTCGAGCCGCTTCCCGCGCCCGGGCTGCAGTAAGAACTTTGTCGAAAACTCGTTTCGCGATCGGAGGGTTCTTGTCGAAATAGGTCATCAGCCCGTCGTACGCGACCGAGTTCACAATCCCGTCGATCTCAGTGTTGACGAGCTTCACCTTGGTCTGCGATTCGAAGCGCGGATTAGGCAACTTGATGCTGAGCACACAAATCAATCCTTCGCGCACATCGTCTCCGGAAATCGACGGGTCCTTTTCTTTCAGAAGGTTACTTGATTTCGCGTACTGGTTGACGGCCTTGGTGAGTGCGGTGCGGAAGCCAGTCAGATGCGTGCCGCCGTCCGGATTCGGGATCGAATTGGCAAACGGTAAAATCTGGTCGTTGTAGCTGTCGTTATATTGCAGCACGACGTCGACAAAGACTTCATCGCGCTGTCGCGAGATCACGATCGGTTTCGGATGCAGCACCTGTTTGTTCTCGCCGAGCTGCTTTACGAATTCCTCGATGCCGTGTTTGTAAAAGAATTTTTCTTTCTTCGGAGGATCGATGCGCTCGTCGGTAAGGGTGATTTCGAGACCGGGATTGAGAAATGCCAGTTCGCGCAACCGCGTTGCGAGACGCTCGAATTTAAACTCCGTCGTAATTGTGAAAATCGTCGGGTCCGGAAGGAAGGTAATCAGTGTACCGGTGGTCTTTTTGTTTTTGACCTCGCCGATGACTGTGAGTTTGTCGGTTGTCTTGCCCTTGGCAAAAGCCATGTGATAGACCTTGCCGTCACGTGAGACTTCCGCCTTGAACCATTCCGAGAGCGCGTTCGTGCATTTGGCCCCTACGCCATGCAAGCCCCCGGAATATTTGTAGGCGCCTTGTCCAAATTTTCCGCCGGCGTGCAGATTTGTGAGTACCAGCTCGATTGCCGGCATTTTCCACTTGGGGTGAATATCCACGGGAATTCCACGGCCATTGTCACGCACCGAGAGCGATCCATCGACATGGACGGTCACTTCTATTTTTGTACAAAAGCCAGCGAGATGTTCATCGATCGAATTGTCCAACACCTCGAAAACCAAATGGTGCAGACCCCGCTCATCGGGATCGCCAATGAACATTCCAGGCCGCTTTCGAACCGCTTCGAGACCTTCTAATTTATCGATTTGCGCCGCGTCGTACTTTTGGGCTGCACCAATTCCCGTGGATCCCCGGCCGGATGCTTCTTCGGCCGGAATTTCTTCTTGAGTTTTTAGCATAGATTAAGGCCGGAAGGACCCTTGTAAGAGGATATCCAAAATGTCCCCCTAAACAACTAATATCTCATGGGTAATTTTGGATTTTTTGCGCTAGCAGTTGGGTACAAGAGCCGCCCCAAACTCAAGATATTGTGTCCATGCATTAGAATTGAGAAGACCGGTTCCGGCAGCTTTTTTCTCGCTGCTTGACCATATGATTTTGAACCCGGAAAATGCCGTCCCTGATGCGCTCGCAAACCCTTTTGGAAGCCCGTTGGATTCTTTTAATTTTGGCCTTGGGCGGCGTGGCGGCCTTGTTCGTGTCGGCCTGGCTGTCACTCATTTTTCTGGTGCTTTTTCTTTTCAGCATCGCCTTTTTCCGGGACCCAAATCGTCCTGTGCCGGAAGATCCCAATCTGATTGTTGCTCCCGCTGATGGCTGGGTCAGAGACATTGTTGAATTGGATGAGAAGGAAGTCCTGAAGACGAAAACGCGGCGCGTTGGGATTTTCCTGTCGATCTTTGATGTTCACACAAATCGAGCGCCAATTGATGGACGAATCACTTATCGTCAGCATCACGAAGGTCTTTGTCTCGATGCTCGCGATCCAGATTGCCCGGAGAAAAATGAGGCGATGACATGGGCATTCGAAAATTCGCGCGGCACGGTTGTCGTTAGGCAACTGACCGGCGCGATTGCGAGGCGCATCGTGGCCTGGGCAAGCGTTGGAGATGAATTGAAAAAGGGAGAACGCTTTGGGATGATTCGCTTCGGTTCGCGGACGGAATTATATTTACCTCTCGAGGCTGAGGTTCTTGTGAAAAAAGGCGATCACGTTTGTGGGGGATCGACAGTCATCGCGCGCCTGCCCGACTGATGAACGAACAACCGTCTAAAATTTATCTTCTGCCCAATTTGATGACGGCGGGGAATCTGTTTTGCGGGTTTACAGCCACGCTGAAAATCCTTGAGGGCGCGCTGCTTCAGGCGTCCAATCCCGATGCGGCCAGTGATCTTTTTCACACTGCCATCTGGTTCATTCTCGGCGCTTTCGTTTTTGATTTTTTGGATGGACGGCTTGCCCGCCTAGGCGGGCACGAAAGTCCATTCGGCCGCGAGTTCGATTCACTCGCGGACATTGTCTCATTCGGGCTTGCTCCCGCGTTGATGGTTTACCGCGTCGTGTTGCAGGAGTTTCCCCGCGCATGCTGGATCATTGCATTTATCTATCTCGCGTGCGGTGCACTGCGTCTAGCGCGCTTTAATGCCGCGTCTGCCAATCATGAGACGGCCGACACGGATAGCAAAAAGAATTTCACTGGCTTTCCCATTCCGGCAGCGGCTGGCCTGATTGCGTCAATCACCTTATTTCTCCTTTGGCTCGCCGAAGGCGAACATCACCTCGGTAAATGGCGCTTCGTTCTGCCGCCGCTGCTGCTCTTTCTTTCATTCATGATGTTCAGCCGGTTTCAATACCCGAGCTTCAAGGCAATCAATTGGAAAACGAAGAAAGCGATTCCGCGTTTTTTGGCAATTATCCTCGTTGTCATCCTGACGGTGATGAATTACGAGTGGATGCCAGCGGTGCTTTTCCTGGCGTATCTGCTCTATGGTGTGCTGCGCCCCTGGTTGTCACGCGACTGGCGTCGTGAAATTGAGGAAGAAATAGGCGAAGAGCCCTCGGATGAAACGGTTGAACAGGCGCGATAAATCGACAATTTGACTGTAGGGCGCCCCTCCGATTGCCGGGCGTGCGTGTGGGAGGCGTGGCGCCTGCCCTACAGTTGCTGATTCAACTTCGCTAGTACTTCAGGATCGCGAACATCCGCCCATTCCCCGGCTAATTCGAGTGCTTGTATCTTCTTGCCTGAATGCGCGAGATCGCGGACTGCGTCGGTGAGTTCGTACTCACCTCGCGGTGATGGCTTCAACTTTGCGATGAATTGGAAAATGCTGGGCCGAAATGCGTAGAGACCGGCGTTATACCACGAACTTGTTGGTTCGCCTGGCTTTGGTTTTTCGCGAAGATCGACGAGCTCCATTCGCTCGTTCACAAAAACTGCACCGCCTTTGCTGACATCTTCGCCGCGCGTAACTGTGACGATTGCTTCGCGGTCATTGGGAAGGTCCACGACGCGCCTGTAATTTTGCGGACTGATCAAAATATCGCCATAGCTCAAAATGAATGGCGACCCGCCAGTGAAGTCGCGAGCAAGAGCGACAACGCGGCCAGTGCCATCCTGGACGGTTTGCTTAATATATTCGATGCCGACATTGTGACGCCGGCCATCACCGAAAAAGTTCCGGATCGTCTCGGCGTGATAACCGACAATAATTACAAATCTGAAGACGCCTGCATCCCGCAGCCCTTCTACGATATGTTGTAAAACCGGTTTGCCGCGAACTTCTATCATCGGTTTTGGCAAATCGACAGTGAGTTCACGCATGCGCGTGCCGCGCCCAGCTGCCAGGACTACCGCTTTGTCGATCTTAGTCATCTAATCCATTTGCCCACGACGAAGGGTTCGTTACGCGATCAAATCGAGGAGCGAGCTCCAGCGAGCCCGGAGTCGTTGAACTCCGCCCTCCAGTTTCCTATTCACTTTTCTTTGGCGGAGTGATCGTAAGAGCGGGCAGGTTAGCTTGCTTGATCAATTCGCTGACTTTCGGCACATCTTCGGCTTTAAGCTGCGTCCATTTCTTTAACTGCTCTTCCAACTGGCTGTTCAACATTTGGAAAACATTAAGTTGTCCCTGGGTCGGCTCTGTGTCGGCGGACTCGATTGTGTGACTGAATGTCTCAAAGCGTTCGTTTAGCATGTCGGGGAAGGCGAGGTTTCCTTCCGAGCCTTTCATGTTTACCTGCATGAGTTTCTGTTCGATCTCAGACATTTTGTGCTCGAGATCGTTGGCCGCCGCGAACGCTGCTTTTAACTTTGGATCGTCGCCGAAACGTTTGTGCAAGTTTTGAATCTGCGACCTGATGTCTCGGATTTCGTTGACGGCCTGATGCAACCGCGACATGGAATCTTTCACTTGTATGGCCAAAGCAAATTGCTTTTGCACGGCGGTCTCCATGCCCTTGTTTCGTGGATCAATCAGCAGATGCAACGGCGCAGTCTGCGATTTGCCGCCGACAGTTAGTCTCAGCTGATAATCACCGGGCGGACCGAGCGGTCCTCTCGGTCCGACGCCGGAGTAAAACGCACCGGGTATTTGTATGGGATCATCGTAGCGCAGGTCCCACGCAAAACGGTTCATCCCTTCATTTGCGGGAATTGTTTTTGGCCGCTCGACGCGATCAGGCCATTCAGGCGGCTGTTCGCCTTCTTTTTTCTCTTTGCTGGAGAGATGCCTGACGAGTTTGCCCGAAGCATCCAGAACATCGAGCGAGACTTCTTCTTTCGGAGCACTCTTGAAATAGTAATTGATAATCGCGCCCGACGGCGGGTTATCACCAACTGGCTGGCGCTTGTCGAATTCCTCCGGATAATGCAAACGCACTGCGTTTTCCGGTTGATAAAGAATTACATCCCCCTGGGAAGATTGGGCGCTGAGCTGACGCAGCGGCGTAATGTCGTCCAGCACCCAGAACGAACGGCCATGAGTCGCCACGACCAGATCGTCATCCTTTACCACCAGGTCGTGAACCGGTGATACCGGCAGATTCAACTGCAGCGGCTGCCAATGCGCGCCGTCGTCGAACGAAACAAACGCTCCGAGCTCCGTGCCTGCGTAGAGCAATCCGCGCTTTTTAGGATCTTCGCGCACAGCATGTACGTACGCACCTTCGGGAATGCCCGTCACGATCGCGCTCCAGTTTTTTCCCAGGTCGGTCGTCTTAAAAATATACGGTTTGAAGTCGTCGAGCTTATGCCGATCCACGGCAACATACGCGGTGTTAGCATCGTGCGGCGATGGATCGATGAGACTGACTGTGCTCCACTCGGGCATCTTTGGTGTGACCTTCGACCAATGCTGGCCGTCGTCGGTTGTCACGTGAACAAGTCCATCATCTGTGCCGTTAGTCAGCGGGCCGCCGCTTGGCTGTTGTTTTGATTTATCGTTGCGCGTCAGATCGCCGCTGATTTGCGTCCAGCTCTGTCCGTGATCGGTCGATTTAAAAACGCACTCTGCGCCCGTGTACAGAACGTCCGGGTTATGTGGAGAAAGCGTAAGCGGCGTTACCCACTGAAAACGATGAGCCACATCGGCGGCACCGTGGCCGGAATTGTCCAGGGGGAAGACACTGACGTCCTGCGTTTCTTCCTTGGTCTTGTTGTAACGATAGATTGAGTTTTCGTTGTTTGAATAAACGATGTGCCAATCGCGCGGATCGGGTAGAACAAAGCCGGCCTCGCCGCTGCCGACCTCGAACCAATTTGCGGGCCCAATCGCACCCCAGTCTGTTCGGCTGGCAATACCAACGCTCGAATTGTCCTGTTGCGCGCCGTAAATGTGATAGGGAAAAGCTTTGTCCACTGAGACATGATAAAATTGCGCGGTGGGCTGATTGTTTAGGGTTGTCCACGTTTTTCCGCCGTCGATTGAGATACTCGCGCCTCCGTCATTGGCGTTTGCGATTCGATTAGGATTTTGCGGATCAATCCATAGTCCGTGGTGATCTCCGTGGCGGGCTGGCAGCAAGTTGAAAGTTTTTCCGCCGTCGACTGAGCGAAACAACCCAGTGTTTAAAAGGTAAACCGTGTCTGCAGATTTCGGATCGGCATACACTTTGCTGAAATACCAGGCGCGCTGGCGAAACCGGCCGTCATCGTTTACACGGGTCCAATGTTGCCCCGCATCATCGGAACGGTAAAGACCGCCTTCCTTCGCCTCGATGATCGCATAAACGCGGTTGGAATCGGCGCCGGAAACCGCGATACCGATCTTGCCCAGGATTCCCTCAGGGAGACCGTTACCCTCGAGATGTTTCCACGTAACGCCATTGTCTTCAGATCGGGAAAGTCCACTTCCTGGACCACCGCTGGAAAAAAACCACGGTTGCCGTCGCGCCTGCCAGAGGGATGCGAAAACAATGTTTGGATTGTGCGGATCAAAAACAACATCGATCCCGCCCGTATTTTCGTCTTTGGACAAAACCTTCGTCCAGGTCTTCCCACCGTCGCCGGTCCGAAATATTCCGCGTTCTGCGTTAGCACCAAATGCATGACCAAGCGCCGCTACGAGGACGATATTCTCATTTCTTGGATCAACAATTAGTGCACCGATTTGGCGGCTATCTTTTAACCCAACGTTTTCCCAGGTCTTGCCGCCATCGATCGATTTAAAAACTCCCGTGCCGTAGGTCGTATTGCCGCGGATGGCCGCTTCGCCCGTGCCCGCGTAAATCACATTATGGTCCGATGGCGCGACTGCGATCGCTCCGATTGACGAAATCGGTTGTTTATCGAAGAGGGGAATCCAGTTTGCACCGCCATCGATCGTTTTCCAGACCCCGCCCGCAACCGCACCAAAATAATAGGTGTCCGGCTCGCCTGGCACTCCTTCTATGGCTAAGGCGCGTCCGCCGCGAAACGGTCCAATCTGTCGCCACTGCATGCCCTTGAATAATTTTTCATCGATAGCTTCCGCTGGCGTCGGAGTAGGCGAGGGAGCTGATCGAAGAGAAGGTGAGAAGAGGAATGCGGAAACGCCGAAAATGAATTGAACTAGCCAAAGAGAACGGCAGCGAGGCGTAATCATCCGCCTAAGGTGAAAAGCCTGCAGCTTCGTTCAACTGGAATCGCGTGTTCGCGGGTATGCAGCGGACACTGCAACGCAAACTTTTTGCTGCACGTGAGGGCTCTTTATTAAGCGTTAATCGGAGCCATTCGGGTGGTAGGAACTTCCGCTTCCAGGGCGGTTCCACCGGGTTCGCCACCGCCCAAATGCCGCGCAGCGTAATATGAGCCAATAACCAAAACAGCCGCAATAAACTGAGCGACCAGCGTTTCAACAGTGGGGAATACTGCAAACCAGAGTCCCATCCATGGCGGCACATAGTTTTTTAGCGAAGTGATTTCAGTCGTGGAAATCCAATGGGCCAACTGCATTTCCTGGGCCTGCTCCCCGACCATTACGAGCAACACGACTCCAAGCAGAATGCCGGTAGTGATCAGCATCTTCCGGTACGGTAGTCGTTGCTGAAGGACAAAGGTCAATACCGCTACCATCGCCGTCAGAACCATGCCCAAAAGCGCGCCTTTCAGCACTACTGCGCCGCCGAGTCGCAGGTGATAGCTTTGCAAAAAAAGCACGACCTCGAATCCTTCGCGATACAAGGAAGTGAATCCGAGCAGGACCAATCCCAACCAGAGACGCCACCGGGAGATTTCCGCAGCGCGCGCGTTATCGAGTAACGCCTTGCGGCGGCGATTGTGGGCGCGAATCCAGCCACCCCAGTAAATCTTGTGAAAAAACCAGTTCATGATGACGAGCAGCACGATGACTGCGAGCAACCCGGTGGCGGCTTGT
>QHRI01000364.1:2709-4426 GCA_003221375.1 Verrucomicrobiota bacterium | reverse complement strand
TTTCCGCGTTCAATCCATTTATACCAAATTGGCAGACTTATATTCCGAGAAAGTGATCTGCCGCTTGGTGTGCCTGGCGGATTTTGGGGATAAAAGTTCGGTCAGCCAGTCCTTTCTCGTCAGAGGGAGTGGAATAAAAACAGGCTCGGGCCGGTTGTATTAGACAAATGGAAAGATGCACAAGCGAAATGGAACTGGTGGACGCCACAGCCATCGCAGGACTGCTCAAAAGTAGATTCGAGGAAGCGGAGCGGTGTTATAATTCTCGAACTTATCGATGCGGGCTACATGTGCGCGCGATCTTGCGGCGTCCGGCAACGGTTCGGTTTCATTGGCAAGGAATTCTCCGTGAGTTGAGCGGCGTGGAAGTTCGCCGGTTTTCCACTGTCTGTTCGACGCAATCCGCTGATTTAATGACGCGGGAGACCGAGCATTTCGAGTTTGGCAAGGAACCTAACGATTTCACTCATCTCAATAACGATAACTAATATCTAGAACGCATGAATCCTATGACCTACAAAAAATTTATTGCAGTGACATTTGCTCTTACAGTTTGTGCTCTCACAGACTCAAACGTGATGGCGCACGGTGGTGCGGGGAGTGGTCACGGGGGCGGGTTTGGTGGCGGCAGCTTCGGTAGAGGCGGCGGGTTTGCTGGCGGCAGTTTTCACGGCAGCGGCGCCTTCGGTAGAGGCGGCTTTAACGGTCGCGGCTTTAGCGCTGGCTTTAGCAATAGCCGATTTCGTAGTGGCTTTCGCGGCGATCGGTTCCACCATCGACGCTTCCACGATCGGTTCCTCTTCCTTGGTGATTTTAGGGACCCGTTTTTTTACTATCCGTATGACTATTATCCTTATCACTACGGATATGACTCGTCCAATCAACCTGTTTACCAAGGCAATGCGGGATATACCGACTCTTTAGTTGGGCAAGTTCAGCTCCGTCTGGCTCGTGCAGGATATTATCATGGGTCGATCGATGGCGTAAGCAGAAGCGGAACACGGAGAGCGATCCGCGAATATGACCGCGCTCACGGCTTGCCAGAGGATGGCAAGATCGACCATCAACTGCTAACGACGATGGGCTTGAGCTAATCGCCGGACGATTTGGATTCGGAGGCAGGCGCCGTCAATGCCACCACCAAGTCAGCGGTTTGGCAGAGTCATATCCCCAGAAGGTGGCCTTTTGTGTCTGGGCGAGGAGAAGTCGATTCAATCCTTTTTTCCAGGACTGGGGAATAAAAGTTGGACTGCGGCGGTTGTATTGAATGAATGGAAATGGTCATGACCAAAAGCAGGAGCCTTTCTAGCCGAGCTGACTGATCAAGAAACAATATGGCCGCACCACTGAAGGTCGACTATGCTTTTGACGCTGAAGATCTCAAGTCGAGTGCCAAGATTGTGAAGTTTGCCATACTTAGGAAGCACGAAGACCAAGACGCCACTCAGGGACAGGAGTTGGCGTCTTTTGAAGAAACGATGTTACCTCACATGGATGCGGCCCACAACCTTGCCAAATGGCTGCTTCGCAACGAACAGGATGCGCAGGATATCGTCCAAGAGGCTTACCTACGTGCATTTAAGTCTTTCGGTGGATTTCATGGCTCCAACGGCCGGGCCTGGCTCCTGACGATTGTCCGAAACACCTCCTACACATTGCTGAAAAAGAATCGGGCGGTTGATGTAACAACAACTTTTGATGAAGAAATACACGCGGC
>QHRI01000364.1:0-2673 GCA_003221375.1 Verrucomicrobiota bacterium | reverse complement strand
GTGATGCGACACCAGGAAGGTCTCTCCTACAAGGAAATAGCCGACATCGCGCAAATTCCGCCGGGTACGGTCATGTCCCGCCTCGCCCGCGCCCGTGCCAAACTTAAGGAATATTTGGCGACTCGGATCGGTAAGGAGAAATAGATGAACTGCGAAGAAATTACTAGTTTGATGGACGTTTATGTGGATGGCGAACTAGATCCAATAACCAGCCAGAAAATCGAACAGCACTTACGGGACTGTGGTAAATGTGAGCAAGCGTACGAGGCACACACCGCGCTGACTCACGCGATTAGCCGGAGTGTTCCGTATTATAAGGCTCCGATTGAACTGCGTCAGCGGGTTCACGCTTCTTTACGGGACGAGGTCGACGACAAGCCCACGCGCACTGTTCCGCGAGGCAGTCAACTACTGGTCACAAGAAAGCAGCCGGAGCCACGAGCCGTTCTTTTCGGGATGCCCTGGAACTGGTTAGGCCTTGCCGCAGCTGTGATCCTGGCCGCGATCATCTTTTCCAGTTCCCTGCCTCGATTACGACAGCCTACTTCCGACCAGTTCCTTGCAACGCAACTTATAGCTAGTCACGTCCGCTCGCTTATGGCAGATCACCTCACGGACGTCGCTTCTTCTGATCAGCATACTGTAAAACCTTGGCTGGATGCGAAGCTCGATTTTGCGGCTCCAGTGGTAGACCTTTCCGGAGAAGGTTTTCCTTTGATTGGCGGGCGCCTTGATTATCTCGACAACCATCCGGTAGCGGCTCTGATTTACCAAAGGCGCAAGCATTTCATTAATTTGTTTGCTTGGCCAGCATCCCCCGGGGCGAGCAAAGCGCAAAAGACCATGTCGCGCCAAGGTTACCACTTGCTCCATTGGGTTGACTCCGACTTCAATTATTGGGCCGTTTCTGACGTCAGCGACGGCGAGTTGCAGACTTTCAAGCGGAGTTTTCAACAACAAATTGCGCCTCATTGAGCGAAAACACTTGATTGACGCAGGCGATGCAATGCTTGGCAAGCTGGGGCCGGTTTGCGTTGAATATTAGCTCGCCAGGCGTCGTCGCGACGACTCCTTTGGACTCTCTGACAGGCGATTAGCCCCCTGTTCCGGTAGGCTTTGTCCGGGAAAGGCTAGATTCCATCTTGTTACTTAAAGAGGTTTTTGGATAGGTTCTAAAATCAATCTTTGGAAGCGCGGATCGTCTCGGAGCGGATCGAACATTGGATCAAGCCGGAGCAGCGCAGGAGTGAGCGGTACGTTTGAAGCCAGTGGGCCCGCGTACGGTATCGAGAGTAGTTTCTGTAACGCGGCGATGGCGCGGTCGGGCTCTCCTAGCTGCGCCGCCACTCGGGCGAGGATCTCGATCGGAACGGGACCTAGCAACGCGTCTTTCTGGATCGAAATCACGGCTGCGGCTCGTTCGGCCAGAGCCAACGCGGCGGCTTTGTCACCAAGGCCCATATTGGTCAGCGCGAGATCTCCAATGAGGATATGATTTTGCGGCTGTTCTTTGAGGAACGGTTCCAGTTCACTGCGCGCCTGTCGCCAGCTCTCACGGGCAGCGGGTTGGTCGCCGGCAACCTCCTGTGCCCAGCCTAACCAAAAGCGTAGTTCGCCATTGAAATAACCCGACGCTGGGTCAGGCTTGGCAAGTATTTCCTTTAGCCGAGAGATCATTTGTGCAGGGCGGCGCTCCAGGATTGCTTGGTAAACTTGTGTTCCCAAGGCGGTGGTTTCGTCGGCGTTCGGGTGGAGCGGAGCGAGAAGCGCTGAAGCACGCGGCAGGTCGCCCTCGGCTTGTGCAATAGCCGCCTTTTGCGCAAGGGTATCCACGTCGTCCGGTATGATATTGAGAACCTGATCCAGCTTTCGCAGCGCTTCCGGGAAACGACGAAGGACAATGGAGGATGCTGCGTGCGACGTGAGTAGGTTAACATTGCGCGGGTCGAGTCGCTCAGCTTCGTTGAAGTAAGATTCGCTTCGGTCCCACTGACCTCGCCGTCGCGCGACGTAGGCCAGCGATTCAGGAATCTGGCTGCTATTCGGTAGGAACTGACGCGCTTGCTCAAAGTAACGCACCGCGGCGTCGTAATCTTTTAAGCAGGCGTAGTGGTAATATCCCTTGGCCACTACGGCCTCACCAAGGTTGGGCTGAAGACTGAAAGCCATTTCGGCTGCTTGTTGTGTCTCTTCACGCAGGGCGACCGTTGGTTGAAGAGTCAGTGTGAGGTAGCCGAGCGCATCGACGTATGACAGCAGTGCCCAACTGAGGGTGAACTTCGGGTCCAACCGCACCGCTTCTCTGAGATATTTCTGTGCGCCAAGGGCGTTGGCGGGTGTGTCGCCAGTCTTCAGGGTATAAGCCAGACCACGCAGGTACGCATCGTAAGCTTCCGGATTGTCTGTCGGTCTGGCGGCGATGGCTTGCTCTTCACGACCGGTCAGGTGCGCTCGCAACTGATCGGCAATGGCTTTAGCCACCTCGCTCTCGACCGAAAAGATGTCAGTCAGTCTGCGATCAAAGGTCTCTGCCCACAGATGTGAATCATTCGCGGCTCTAATCAATTGCACATTCACGCGCACCTGATCGTTTGTTTTCTGGACACTGCCTTCCAGGAGATTGGCGACACCGAGTTGCTTCGCAATTTCAGAAAGTCTTTGAGATGTGTTCTT
>QHRI01000402.1 GCA_003221375.1 Verrucomicrobiota bacterium | reverse complement strand
ATCTCTCGTCCTTGGCCCACGCCGGATGGGCCAAAATGAGGAAAACAACAACCCAAAAAATGCCCCGTATCGTTCTCAACATTTTCATTTTGCTGGCAGGTTTCTCGCATCTCTTGAGCGGAATTGCAACGATAACCCAATTCTGAGTCGCGGCCCAGACCGAGCAGACTGGTTTGTGGACGAGAAATTAGAATCGAAGGCAAAGAAAACTCGCACAAACCGCTCCAGGGACACACCCTAACGATCACCACATGAAAAACCGATCTCGCCAATTATTCATTTCGCTGGTTTGCATTCTTGCAATCGTCCAATCGCTGAACGCTCAAGAAGCCAAGACGGGTAAGCCCAAGCAGTTTATCTACGTGTTGAAGCTGGTGCCGCGGCTATACGCGGATTCGGCGTGGACGAAAGAAGACCAAGCCGTGCTCGGGACCCATTTCGTTCGGTTTCAGGAGGCCGCCAAGTCTGGTCAGCTGATTCTTGCAGGACGAACTTCAGAACCAGGCGACAAGACATTTGGTATTGCGATTTTTGAGGCGCCCGATGAAGACGCAGCGAGAAAGTTCATGGAAGAGGATCCAGCAGTCGCGGGGGGATTGATGACGGCAGAGCTGCATCCGTTCGCAGTTGCGCTTCAACGCAAGAATCCCTAGAGAGACTGGTATCGACAGGGCTACTACTGATGCTGAGCTAAGATCCTCCCAAAACGCCAGACTTCGTGAAAGGTATTGTAGAGCGGTGTCGGAGCTACGCGGATGACGTTGGGTTCGCGAAAGTCGCATTTCACACCGGCGGTCTCGACCTCCCTTAACAATTCCTTCGGATGCTCGTGTGCCAGGATGGACAATTGGCAGCCGCGCGCGTTGGACTCCCGCGGTGTGATGACAGTAAATTTTTTCGACCCTATTTCTGTTAACAGAAATTCGAGATAACTGGTAAGCCTGATCGACTTCGCGTGCAGCGGTTCCATTCCACCTGCTTCGTCGAAGACCGCCAGCGAAGCACGCAGTGGCGCCATTGACAGGATTGGGGGGTTGCTGATCTGCCAGCCGTCAGCCGACGCCACCGGAACAAATTCTGGTTCCAGATGTAATCGGAACCGCGTGTTCGGATCGTTACCGAACCAGCCGGCAAGCCGCGGCAACTTTGTATTGGCCGCGTGTCGTTCGTGTACGAATGCGCCTGCGACAGCGCCTGGGCCGGAATTGAGATACTTATACGAACACCAGACAGCAAAATCGACGTTCCAATCGTGGAGCGACAGCGGCACATTTCCAATGGCGTGCGCAAGGTCGAATCCAACGACAATGTCACGTTTCCGCGCCGCGGAGGTGATTTTCTCGATATCAAACGATTGACCCGTGAAGAAGTTCACGCCGGCAAACATCACTACCGCGAGTTGATCTGCGTGCTTGTCGATCAGATCGATGATGTCTTCAGGCCTAACCGTGAAATCGTTCTTACCCGGCCGCGCGAGAATAAGTGCATCTCTTGGGTTGAGGCCATGATGCACAATCTGCGTTTTGATCGCATACGTGTCGGAAGGAAACGCCGGCTCCTCCATCAGGATCTTGAAGCGAGATTGGGTCGGCCGATAAAACGTCGCCATCATCAGATGGAGATTCACCGTGAGGCTGTTCATGCAAATGACCTCCAACGGCTTCCCGCCAACAAGTCGCGCCGTCGGTTTGCGCACTGCCTCGTGATATGTGTACCACGGCGTCCGGGTTGCAAGATGTGCGTCGACGCCAAGCTTCGCCCAGTTGTCTAATTCTTCATCGACGAGTTCTCTTGCCGATCTTGGCATCAGGCCTAACGAATTGCCGGCAAAATAGATCAGCGGTTCGCCATCTTTGCGGAGTGGGAGATAAAATTTCTCCCTGAAATGACAAAGCGGATCTTCGGAATCAAGTTGACGTGCGAAATCTTCGTCTGTGGAAAAATTCACGGACATGGGTCAGCAAACGTCCAACGCTCAGCGCCCAACGTCCAATGCTGAAATTTCATGGAGTCGGTGCCTGCATGAATTCGATGGTCGTGCCGTCCGGATCGCGGACGTATACCACGCGTTTTCCGGCGTTCGGACCCGACTGAAGAGTTTGCGGCTTACCGGCGGCTTTCCAGCCGGCCGCGTTAATCGCGTTCAGAATCGCGTCGAGATCATCAACGATTAGCGCAACGTGCACGGAACCGACGTCGCAGGGCCGAAGATCCACATGCCGTTTACGCTCCGGGGGCGCGAGATATTCGAGCAGTTCAATCTTGTGGCCACCCGGTACTTTCACAACGGCAAGCTTGATCTCAGCACCGACAACTCCTGTAATCTCCCTGGCCATTTCACCACTCTGATGCGCCGTATGCGAAGGCTCGAAGCCGAGAGCGTCGCGCCAAAATGCCAGTGATCGCTCAAGATTCGAGACAGTGATGCCTGTGTGGTCGGCAGCGAGGATGCGGAATCCGTTCGTGCTCGTGCTCATGCTCTTGATCGTAATCGAAGTAACAGAAGTTTGATGGGAGGCGCATCAAACGGGTCGCCGCGGCGACCGCTCGCCAGAATCATTCAGCGCCGCGATAACTTTGAGCTCAATAGCAATCGGTG
>QHRI01000401.1 GCA_003221375.1 Verrucomicrobiota bacterium | reverse complement strand
TTGCCGATGCCGCTGCGAATGCGTGTTTACCCCAGGACTGGCCGATTTGTTCGAACCGCTGAGTGTTGTCAGCGCCGCCACTCATTCGGTAAAGATTCTGCGGAATAAAGGGATGGTTATTGCTCGGCAAGGCAATCCAAGCCGTGTTCTCGGTCCCTTTGTTACAGGCATCAGTCCCCAAAGCGAGGCCTACGCGGCCATCGACAGCGCCATTGTCTTGCTGATCCAAACCAATCAGGTCGCCTACAATGACATCGGGACCGGGAACAGTCCCAACGCCGGGTTGGTGCAGCGCCGGCAGTGAAGCGGATTTTACATCGCCATTTTCGTCGAGCTGGTTGACCTCGATTGTTTGCATCGCCGCGCCGATGGAGATTCTTCCAACGACTTCACCTGCCGCCGAAGCGTGTCCAAGAGCGTTAGCGAACTCTTTCGAAATGACGAGCCGACTATTAGTGATGCTTAGCGCTTGCGCCTTTGCGTCATAATTGTACTGGCCTCCTTCAACATTGAAAAAGGTAAAACCCGTGTTGCTATCGCGCACGGCGAGCCCGAGGCCTTCATTCGACGGAAATTTTTCGACTACCAGCTGCTTGAGAGACGCGTTTAATGGCGCAGGTAGATTGTTGTAGCCGGGGGCGTCGACTCCGGCATCACCGATGCCGCCTACAGAGCTGACCCCCGCCGAAGGTATCAACGCCATCGATCCTGGCTCAAGTCCGCGCAACTGATTGTTAAAAATCAGAATAGGAAAGAAGGAATTGGCTGCTACCGCGAAACGGAACTCGGCGGGCCTTGCCACCAGGGAATTGCTTCCATTCAACCCATTCAGATCGAGATCCATCGTGACGTTACCGTTTTCAATGATCATTTTTTGAAGCGTGCCGGTCCTAGGTTGAGCGTTGAGCGTTGGGTGTTGAGCGTTGGGCGTTGAGCGCCCAGCACTGCGAGTCCGCCCTGTGGCGGATTGGACTGCGTAGTTTCCAAGGAGCAAGAGCGCGCAGAACGTGAAAACGATGAGGGTCTTCTTTAGCATGATTTGTGGTCCTAACGGGTTGGCTGGGCTTGTCTTTTGGGGCAGGCGCGAGAGGGAAGTTCTTTTCTCACGAGCAAGGGAAACGAGTCAAGCTATTTCCGTGAGGGCTAATGGACACCGGTCCCGCGGTATAACGCATCCACTATCATCTCGTCCGGCAGAAGCCGGACGTTAGGAGTGCGCACAGCCTGCCTGCCGTGCGCGGGCGTCCTCGCGTCGCTTTTGCTGCGGGCCAATGCCTATGACTTGCTCGATTTAGAAATCGTCAGGCACTTCAATCCGATGGGTCTTAAAGGAATAAACCGATTTCACAAACGCCGCTCGAGCGTTGCTTTCAAACCACGGCGCCGAACACCAAAGCGATGCGAGGACGCATCGCACTCCCAAAGCGCTGCGCGCGAAATCTAGTGCGGACGCCTCACCCGGGGATCACGGCGTTGGCCGAGGACGCGGAGTGGGCCGGGGCCTTGGTGTAGCTCTTGGCGTCGCCGTTGGCGTCGCGCTTGGAGTTACACTTGGCGTAGCAGTCGGGGTAGCCGTAGGTGTTGGTGTAGGCGTGGCTGTTGCTGTTGCTGTGGGTGTAGGTGTCGCCGTTGGTGTCGGAGTCGGAGTGGCACCGCCTTGGCCTGGTGCCTGGATCTCAACCGTCATTGGCGAGCCGGTCTTAAAGAAACCAACTGTAGCATCGGCAGTCTGTGGAGGTTGGTCGGCGTCGAACCGGAAGTTATACAACGTGCCAAAGCGAATTGCGTTGGCGGCTTGGTTTTGGGCGAACGTTTCACAGTTCCAAATAATGGAAGTGTTGCCAGGCTGGTAATCATTGCTCCACGGCGTGCTGCTATATCCATTGCCGCCTGGGATGTTATCATTGGCCCAACCGGGTTCCTGGAGCGGCGCGTGGAAACCGATGTTGCTAATGTTGACGCCAGCTCCTAAAGACACGGTGAAAGATTGGATTGAGCGGTCAAGGTTCATGTTATACAAGGCGTATTCATAGTGCCATACTCCGGCGGATGGATTGGTTACCTTGTAACCCATAAACCAAATACCGTCGTTACCCGGATCGGGCTCGACCTGGTTTACTGTCGCCCCCGTGCCTGCCCAAGCTTCGATTGCAGGTTGCGTGCGTACGGTGGCGCCAGATGCTGAAAAGCCGAAATTGGTAGGGCCGCCAGTGACTGTGAACTGGCGGTAGGAAACATTGTTGTACATGTTGCACTCTCCCGAATGCGACTGACACCAGGTGGACTCAGTAGGGCTTATATATTGACCTTCGGCGAAATAGGTCGCGCCTGGGTTTCCCGCCGGGAGCAGGTCGCTCATCGCTACCGTGACTCGGTGCGATGTGCCAGTGTGGTTGTGGCCAGAGTGATTATTGGCGGTCGATGGGAAGGAACCTGTAAAGGGGTTCACCCACGCGCGGGAGCCGATGAGGTCTTGGTCATCATTTAAGCTTGCGACATAAGTATCGGCGCAGCCAGGGCACAACTGATCACCGGTCACGCAAGGAGGGCT
>QHRI01000400.1 GCA_003221375.1 Verrucomicrobiota bacterium | reverse complement strand
GAGTCAGATTGCACGCAATCACTTCTTGATTTCGTGCTGATGATTCCACACCGCCCAAGGCGCACTGCCTCGGCCGAAGAGGTCCTCAAGATCCTGCTTTTCCTTGAAGGTATCCATGCAGGCCCAATAGCCATCGTGTGGATACACCATCAGTCGGCCGACGTCGATCAGCCGTCGAAACGGTTCTTCTACGAGTTCCTCGCCGACTTTCATGTAGTCGAAGATCTCCCGGCGTAACACCATGAACCCGCCGTTCATCCGCGCCCCTGATTTTGCGATGTGCTCGATGCTTGTTACCAGGCCGCCGGACTGCATTGTGATAAGATGGAAGCTAGCCCGCGGTTTTACACCCACAAAACAGCCGATGTTTCCGCTATCCTTGAAAGATTCAATAACTGCAGGAAGCGGTACGTCCGAGAGGCCATCGGTGTAGTTAGCAAGGAACATCTCCTCTCCTTCAAGCTGTCTTTGGACGGCTTTTAGACGCTGGCCAATGTTTGAGGTTAGTCCTGTATCCACAAAGGTGATGTTCCAGTCATGGATGTCGCTACTGAGTAATTCAACATTCTTGCCTCCGCGTGAGAGGACAAAGTCATTTGATACGCACTCGTCATATTCGAGGAAGTACTTTTTGATAACGTCTGCCTTGTAACCTAAACACAAAATAAAGTCTTTGTGCCCGTAGTGGGCGTAATACTTCATTACATGCCAAAGAATGGGACGATACCCAATCGCCACCATTGGCTTGGGCAAAGCTTCGGAATATTCGCGCATTCGCATGCCGAAACCGCCGCAAAATAGAACCACTTTCACGATGTTTTCTACGGTTTTTGCGGCACTGAGTTCCTTAAAACCAAACCGCCGCTCAGTTGCGACCCTTAATCCTTTCCTCCAGCCAGATCTCGCCGCGAAAATGGCGATATTGTTGAGCGCGCAACTGATCCGCGATCCGGCCTTGTGGCAATTCCACATCGGCGTACGCGAGCACCGCATCCTTTATAATATCGCGCTTGAGTTTACAGCCTTCGACCAATCCTTCCGGGAGATAGCGGCTGTGACTCATCTCATCTGCGTTCACTGCCTCCCCATAGGTCATGTACATTCCGTAATCGTCGAGTACCTCGCCCGCTTTCAAATCGCGTTTGGCGACCGCACAAACCTCAACCACTGGCCCACCGAGGGGCCTGGCAACTGAATCCCGCAGGAGCGCAACTCGAGCGATGGCGTTGGGTACCTCGAAATGGACCAGATGGTAGGGCAGAAAGAACGAGTAGAGTGGGCCTTCGCCCATCTTATAGAGATTCAGGTAATGCTGCTGCTTCGGATCGGGATGCTCAGCGAGGCAGTAAACCTTCGTCAAAGGCGTGCCGACAACATAATCCACAATCCCACCGAGCCTGCGAAGCTCTTCAATATCGTAAAGCGTTCCAATTTTCATCACGTCGCCTTCGTACTTCGCGCCCCGCGACATTTTGTGTGCTCGGATTGCGGTAGGGATCCTGCAGGCCCTTGATGTTACCCATGACTCGCGGCGTAAGGCCAAGACCCTTGACCCAACGATACAGATTCATCTGCAAGCCTGGTTCGTCGCCGTCGCATGCTGAGAGAATGACTCCATGTTTATCGGCGTAGGTCTGAAGGATCGGGCCGATAGTGGCATCTAGTTCTGCATTCATCAGCACAACGTCTTTGCCGTGTTTGAATGCCTCGAGTACCACATGCGCGCCGAACTCGACAGAGCCGGTCGTGTCCACTATTAGATCCACCTGCTCGGAGCGTGCGACTAACATGACATCCTGAGTAAAGACTGGCTGCCGGTCACGGATAGCATCGTCCAACTGATTCTGCGTGGTGGCCTCGATCGGATTAATCAAGCCGGAATAATTCAGGACATGAATGGCCTTCTGCGGTTTCCGGCTGTAGATGGCTACCACGCTCATTGCGGGGACGCTGTTCGCAATCTGATTTGTGAGCCCTTGTGCCATGAACCCGCTGCCTAGAACCGCAATCTTAACCGGGTTACCTTGCTCCGCCCGTGCTTTTAAAGCCTTATCGACGATGATCATAAACGTTTGCTACTCGATGCGTCATCTCAAATGGTCATACGCCGACTGAGTTCTGGCTCGATCTCATCCAGGAGCTTAAACTTTCGGTCTTTGTGCGAAATCACCGACACCGACAGTGGCCAATCAAGACCGAGGCGCGGATCATCATGCATCAGACCGCTCTCGTACTCAGGCGCGTAGAACTCACCGACCTGATAACTCGTCTCCGTGTTATCGCGCAACGTCTGATAACCGTGCGCAAAGCGCTCCGGCACGTACAACGCACGGCCGTTCTCTTCGTTCAGCTCAACGGCAACGTTGTGGAGATAGCTCCGGCTTTCCGGGCGCAGATCTATGATGATATCAAGAATCGCGCCGCGCGGGCAACGCACCAGCTTGGTCTCCGCCGCCGGAGGAAATTGGAAGTGCATTCCACGCATTGTGCCCTTCCTAAAGTTGTACGCGACATTTGTCTGTGCGATAATGGGCTTGAGCCCGTGAGCGGCGAATTCTTTCTGGCAGAAAGCTCGCGCGAAGAACCCTCGTGGATCTTCCCTACGTTCAAGGTCAATAACATACGCTCCCTTAAGCTTTGTTTCAGTGAATTGCATGAGGGATATTAACTGTTGTTAGTTAGTAGTGACGCTCCGCGTCGGCCATTGAATCCAAACAGTTGAGTGATCAAAATTAGCGAGGAGTTAAATGTTCCGTACAACACTGCCCCAATCAGACATCGCATTCCTTAGCGCGATCCTTGAGGATCGATCGTTGGCGAACCTGTTGTCACGGTCGCCACACCCGAATACTCCTTCAGACTCCCGGTCGCATCCCTCACCAGTACTCGATAACTGTAACTGCTCCCGGCGGCCAATCCTGTATCGTTATAGCTCGTCTCAGCGGTCCTTCCCGCGTGCACAAAGCGATTACTCCCGGGGTCCCGCCGCTCTACTTCATACCTTCTCACGCGGCCTTTGTCGGTTGCCGCCGCCCAAGTCAGTTTGACCTTGCTGATTCCTACGGCTTTGGCCACAAGATTTCCAGGTACCATTGGAGCACGCACCCGCGTGTCCAGCATCAGAGGTCCCAGGGGTCCTAGGTTCCCACCCTCCCAGTTGTCAATCGCTAAGTGGTCCCCAGTTCGCGAATAGATCCCGATGCCGGGGCTACCTCCAACGAGGTTCTCTGCCGCGTCCGTATAGGTCAAAACCGGATTCCCGTTTCGCAGCAAAGTCAGTTGAACCGGGTTCAACCCAGATGTCTCCAAGCGGATAATATCGCCCGCCAACCATGTCTCCGTACTGCCCGTTGCTAGAGAATAATAAAGCCCGTCCTTTCGCAGATAGAGGCGGTAGTCATTGGGCGCAAATACAAAGGCCATGTAGAATCGGTCGATTGCCGCCTGTACCCGGGTAATCACCCCGTTCCATGGTCCCACATTGCTGATTTGTGCCTGGGAATACTGGTCTTGATTAAATGTGTTCCCCACCCAATACGCGTAACAGTGCGCGTTGTCGGTGTCGGGCGTCACTTGATTGTTGACGATGGTCAACGTCTGTTCCGATGCCGGTAGCGGCTTGGCCCAGTTCAAACCGAGTCCCCCATCGGCGCGATTGAAGTTGTCCGCCGCGAATTGAGGTGTTGGCGAAGGAGTTGGCGTTGGGGTTGGTGTAGCAGTAGGTGTTGGCGTCGGCGAAGGCGTGGCCGTAGCGCAGCTCTCGCTGCCGATGGTGATAAATGTTCCCGGGGAGCTTTGGTTGTTGTACTCGGTTGTTATCCAGGTTGCGCTTCGGGTAGATGAACTTAACCTGACCTCATCCAGATACGTCGCAGGCCAAAACACGGTTTCATCCGATTGCGCCATTAAATGAACAATATAGTTTCCAAAGTTGGCACTCGCGGTGTTGTCGCTAAACGTTTGCGTAATGGTCTGCGCTACCCCGTCAACGTATGCTTTCACATTCAGTGCCGTTCCTTGGGTTGTGTCGTATGTGAAAACAACATGATGAACCCCGGCTGACGGCCTGGTGAATTTTCCTCCGTTATGAGACCCTCCGCTGCCTGCCGCCCAGACTCCCCACGTGCCCGCTTCGTTGGGTGTACTGGAAAACGAGTTGTTGTCGAACCACCAGTTCGTACTGGCAAATTGAGCAAGAGCCGCAAAGTTAGAGTTTGTGTAACCCGTTATGTTCACCCATGCAGATTGCGTTACCTTGTTTGTCCCAAGGTTGATCGAGTTAACCGTTTTAAGACACTGAGATGTTCCGTTGAACGGACCTGCTCCCCCGGATATTTTTCCGGTCGTAGCCCCAGTTGCTCCCACGTTTGCAAGACTGCTTCCGTTGCTCGTGCTGTCATTCAGTGACAGGGTAGAGCCGTTGCCCAGATGCCACACACTCTTGAAGTTTGAGTCCCAAGTGTTGGGCGGATCGGACTGGTCTGTATTGATCGTGCTATCACCATACATCAGGTAAAAGACCGTATCGCTTGAACTGGACACGGAGGGAATCTTTACCCATGCAATCAGGTTCCCGGTTACCCCATCGTATTTCTCCACTTCCCACTTGAGCTTCGTCGTCCCCCCAGAGTCAGCGTAAAACCCAATGTCATACCCGTTGGCATTGCCTACGTGACCACCATTGGCAACGGTTTTGAGCGCAGGATCAGTGAGGCTTACCAGCACTGTGAAATTGGACTGTGTACTGGGAACCTTGGTGTGATCGATCGTCATTGACCGTTCACAAGCTGTAGCCGGTGTGGCTGTAGGTGTAGCCGTCGGCGTTGGCGTCGGCGTTGCGGTAGCTGTCGCCGTAGGAGTTGGTGTCGTTGTGGGCGTAGGTGTCGGAGTCGGTGTAGAGGTTGGAGTTGGCGTAGCAGTAGGCGTTGGTGTAGGGATTGGCGTGGGCGAAACGTCAGGAATTGGGCTATCGGAAACCTGAATATCATCGAACACATAGTCAGTTCCCGTGCCTTCTGCCAGGAGCTCAAAGTTATTAATCGGACCGGCACCAGTTGAACTCTTGGTTAGATACACATTTCCACCTCCGTCCACGCTCGGTTTGGAATTAGAAGTGGATACAGCAAGCTCGGCGGTTCCTGTATCAACCGCAGTCATCCATACATAATAATCAACGCCAGTGGACAGAGTAGTAACAGAATCTGCATTTCCATCTGCGGTACTCAGCCTTACAAGACTTGTGGCTCCGCTTTTAATTAACCTCATGGCTGCTATTTGAAAATCAGCTGCACTGGCAACTTTTACTGCAAGTTCGTAGCTTCCTCTCGAATTTTGAGTTATCATACGAAACCTTAATTTAACATAAGCAACAGGGTCTCGCAGGGTTCCGGTAAACTTAGTAAAGTTATTGCCTGCTGGAAGGCTGATTTCCACCGATTGAGACCCGCTGATGGGAGATGCAGTATAATCCCAGTTAACCGTTCCGCCATTCGTCCAGTTAGCTGGCGTTCCTGTGCCTTCGCAGTTTTCGTTGATCAGTAGGCCGGGC
>QHRI01000399.1 GCA_003221375.1 Verrucomicrobiota bacterium | reverse complement strand
TGAAGGAGACCTGGAAATAAAAATCGATCCCGCTGATTATCAGGAAAAAGATGAGCACGATGTAGGCGATCGGGGAATGGAAATAGCTGCGTACTTCCCGCGAAAGGAGAGCGTAAAATTTTCTCATAGGCCGCGATCCTTGTTCCGAAGTTCAGTCTCGTAATTCATTACTCCACCGCCGCTCCATGGTTAGACTGCGTCTGAGTGCGTGATTTCCACGAACACATCCTCGAGTGTCGCCCGACGCTGAGTCAGCTCGCGTACAGCCCAGTGACGCTCGGTGGCGAGGCGAAAAACTTCTTCGCGCACGTCGACTCCTGATTCCACTCGGAGTGAAAACCTTGTCCAATCGTCTTCCCCATCGGTGATCACTTCTCGGACACCCGAAATCTTCTTTAGCTCATCCGCGCCGATATCTTTTCCGACCTTTGCTTCAAGAACAACGCCTCCGGCCTGTCTGATTTTTCCGAGTAAATTCTCCGGAGTATCGCACGCTTCGATTCGTCCTTTGTGAATGATGATCACCCGGCTGCAGGTCATCTCCACTTCGGGCAGGATGTGCGTCGATAGCAGGATAGTATGCTGTTCGCCCAGGTTTTTGATCAGTTCGCGCACCTGCCGGATTTGGTTTGGATCGAGCCCTATTGTCGGCTCATCCAGAATCAGCAGGTCCGGTTCGGCGACTAGCGCGTCTGCGAGTCCGACCCTCTGGCGGTATCCTTTTGAAAGCGCTCCGATCAGCTTGTTCTCAACGCCCTTGAGACCGCAAAGTTCGTTTACATCACCAACACGCTCGGTGACGCGACGATGTTGGACGCCCTTAAGGGCCGCGCGATAACGCAGGTACTCTGTGACCCGCATATCGCTGTAGAGTGGCACGTTTTCTGGCATATAGCCGAGATGCGCACGTGCCTGGAGGGATTGTTCGAAAACATCGAATCCCGCGATCGTGGCGCGGCCAGAGGTAGGCGGCATGAAGCTCGCCAAAATGCGCATCGTGGTGGTTTTGCCTGCGCCGTTGGGTCCCAGGAAACCCATAACTTCACCCCGGCTGACCTCGAAATTCAAGTCCCGGATGGCGGGCTGGCCAGCGTAACGTTTTGTCAGATTCTCGACCTTAATCATTTCGCAACATTTCCATGAGACAACTGAACTCCGATTGTGTTGCCGATTTTTTTACCGCGCCGTCATGCTCACACTAGCAAGTTGTCGGCTTTGTCTCCCGGTGCGGATTACGCCAACCGTGAATTCGAGTGTCGTGCCGCTCGGCACCTCTCGAAGCACTTCCTCCATTTGTTTGACGGAGTTCGTTTCGGATTTGCCCGCGCGATAGATCACCAACCCGCGCTCGAGTCCCGCATCAGCTGCGGGGCTATCGGGTTCGACCGCAGTAATCAAGACACCTCGGCGGATGTAACCGAGCGCATCGCTTAGTTCTTGACTCAAATCTTGTAGCTGCAGGCCAAATAACTTTTCCGAATTCGACACGGATGTATCGGGCTCGGCCGCAGGCTGATTTTTTGGTTTGGCTTGTTTCTGCGCGACTTTCTTAAATTGGTTCACATTATCACGCACGACATCCGCCGGAATTGCGAAACCCATTCCCTGAGTCGGAACGCCTTGGGGCGTGAACGCCATTTTTGCAGAGCTGATGCCGACCAAACGGCCAGAGAGATCGATCACCGGTCCGCCGCTATTACCTGGATTAATCGCCGCGTCGGTCTGTACCAGGCTCTTGTACTCTGTCTCGTCCACAGTAATATCGCGCTTGACCGCGCTAAGAACTCCGCGGCTGATCGAGCTACCATATCCAACCGCATTTCCTACTACGATTACAGTCTGGCCGAGCAGGTTTGGAGAAATATTATCAAGATTGATAAAAGGGAATGCAGTCTCGGCGTCGATTTTAATGTATGCCAAATCGGTCTTGTCATCGCCGGTAATGTAGTGAGCGCTGTAGGTTTTGCCGTCGTTTGTCGTAACATGAATTTTCAAGTCGGCGGCGCGCTCAACCACGTGCTGGTTGGTAACGATGTAGCCTTCCGGATCAATAATGAAACCCGAACCAAGGCTTTGCAGCGTCTGGCGAATTTCACGTGGCCGGGCGCGATTATAGCCGAAGAATTGAGCGTAAAAATCCTCAAACGGATCGCGCACCGTGCGCCTCACTACGCGCTCGGTGTTAATATTCACCACTGCCGGTAAGACTTTCGCTACAGCCAGAACGGCGGGCTCCGAAGCCGGATCGGCTTGGCCAAAACAAGCTTCTGCTTGGGCCAGAATCAGTAGCGCAACAAACAGCTTTCGATATGAATTCGTCTTCATCCGCAGATCGGTCCCAATTGTTTTACGATCCCTGTCGGAACCACGCGCAGCAAGTAACGAGGCTGCCTGTGTACTGTCACCTTGCCGCTCCGCGTAATCGTCCG
>QHRI01000397.1 GCA_003221375.1 Verrucomicrobiota bacterium | reverse complement strand
TCCTCGATCGTCGGCAGACATCGGTTCAGTTAAGATACTGTTGAAGTAATGGAATGGGCCGCGCGCAGAGGCAGAAGGGGCGGATGGCAAGGAGCGAGTGAGGCGCATCCCCGCATCGGGCTGTAACGAGCGAGCGACGCGGCCAGCCGCCCCTTCTGGCTTGCGCCCGGAGGGTTGCGCCGCTTTTGGCCCCGAAAGCTTTCGGGGTTGCTCGCTGGGCCGAGATCGCTACCGATATCGGCGCTGCGCTCGCG
>QHRI01000398.1 GCA_003221375.1 Verrucomicrobiota bacterium | reverse complement strand
GGATGTGCCGCTCTCCTGCGGCGTCTCACGTTTATCTTGGACAATTCTCTTTTTTTTCGGCACAGATTTTATCGTTGATGACTTTATTTCGTTTAGCGTTCATCGATCCGTTGGCAAGTGGTTTCTCGCGCTTCTTTGATCCAGGAGTAAATTAGAAACTTCACTGGTATGAGACACTTTGTTTTCCGCTGGGCCGCGACCACAATCGCCGTATTTGTGGCTGCGCCGATTGTCGGAATCAATTATGGTGACCGCCTCAGTTGTCTGCTGGGCGCATCGCTTCTGCTCGGTATCATCAACGCATTTATACGCCCCATCCTTCTGTTGCTGAGTCTGCCGTTAATTCTCGTTACGCTGGGCGTTTTCATTCTAATTATTAACGCGCTAATGCTGAAATTCGTTGGCGAGATCATGCCGTGTTTTGAAGTTCCGGGTTTCTGGCGCGCATTTTTTGGCGCGATCATCATTTCGATTATCAGCTGGCTGTTAAGCGCATTTTTCCGCGGCAGCGACGGACGTGTTCATGTGCTCACGCATCACAGCCAAATCAAGCGGGTCCGCGGCCGTGTGATCGAGCGTTAACGAATAAGCGTTAAGCGAAATGCGAGATTCGTAATTTGGAAGCCGATCTACCACGCATTAACGAAGCGAAGCCGATTTACGGTTCAATGAATCAACGAATCACGAGGGTTTGCCGAGATACTTGCTCAGTCGCGACCGTAGCTCTGTGCGGGCCCGAAACAGAACGCTTTTCACAGCGGGAACCGACAGATCGAGAACCTCGGCAATTTGCTCATAACTAAGTTGCTCATATCGCCGCAGGACCAGCGCCATC
>QHRI01000396.1 GCA_003221375.1 Verrucomicrobiota bacterium | reverse complement strand
GGAATGATTGCCAACGTGGTGCGCGAACGAAAGAACGGCAATTACGCGACTTATATCCACAACCGTTACATCAACTACTCGAACGTTTGTATCTTGTCCTGCCAGTTCTGCGCGTTTGCCGCCAAAAAGCGCGACGCGCACGCGTTTGAATATGCGATTGACGAAATTACCCAAGTCGTAGGAGATGCGCTTCCACTCGGAGTTACGGAGGTGCACATGGTAGGCGGACTGCACCCCACGCTCAAGAAGGAATGGTATCTGGAACTTTTGCAAAGGTTGCGTGCTCTCGATCCAAAACTTCACATCAAGGCCTTCACTGCGATCGAAGTCCGCCATTTGGCTCAGCGAATTTTTCGGATGCCGATCCGCGATACACTGGAAAGTTTGCGCGCGGTTGGGTTGGGCTCCATCACCGGCGGCGGCGCGGAGATTTTCGATGCTGCTGTCCGCGATAAGATATGCCGCGGCAAAGAAACTGCCGCCGAATGGCTCGACGTCCATCGAACCT
>QHRI01000034.1 GCA_003221375.1 Verrucomicrobiota bacterium | reverse complement strand
TGGCGGCTGTCTCAGCCGCGGACAAGCCCCGAAAGCATTCGGAGCTCTACAAGAATCTAAGCTTTCTTTTCGCCGCGCGCGGCTTTGGTGCTCCCGTAACGCCGGGCAAATTTTTCGACGCGCCCGGCCGTATCCACGAACTTCTGTTCGCCGGTGAAAAAGGGATGACAAGCGGCGCAAATACCGATCTTAATATCGCGACGCGTGGAACGGGTGTGATACACCGCACCGCACGCGCACACCATATCGGTCTCGTAATACTCTGGATGAATACCGGCTTTCATCTTTGGAAAGGAGCGCGGAACCTACCCGTGCAATGGACTCCGCGCAAGTGATGAAATCCTCAGATCCATTGCTGAAAGCGTGGGAGGAAACGCTCGCACGAAAACGCGAGGCGGCCGCTATCTTTGCAACGAGCGGAAAAGTACTGCGGACATTCGACGAGGTCGAACAACGCACGCGTGATTTAGTGCACAGGCTCGAAGTCTTTCGCGAAGGCGACGTTCTCGCCGTACAAATCGGCAATCATGAAGATTGGCCATCGGTTTTGATAGCGTGTTTGCGCAAGCATCTGGTTGTTCTTCCACTCGAACAGTCCATCAGCGAACGACAGCGCGATGAGGCCTTGGCGATCTGCAGAGTAATCGCTGTCGCGTCCGCTGCCTCGAGCGAAGGCTCACTGGAAATTATTCGGCTGAGGACAACCGACGCTCCACCAGACTGGGGCCAGCGCCGCCCGGTTCTGTTAAAATTAACCTCCGGCACAACAGCCACGCCGCGCGCGATTCGCTTTCGTAGCGAGCAGCTTCTGGCCGATTGCAGCCAGATTTGCGAGACCATGAGAATCGGCGATACCGATTTGAATCTCGGCGTTATCCCGATTTCGCACTCTTACGGTTTCAGCAATTTACTCACGCCACTGATTGCGCGCGGCGTGCCATTGGTCATCAGTCGCGACAGGACCCCGCGAGCCATTCTCGCCGATCTCGAGCGCAGCAACGCGACGGTGTTTCCAGGAATGCCTGTTTTCTACCAGGCATTTTGTGAAATGGAACACGTTCCCTTATTGTCAAAGCTTCGGCTCTGCATTTCCGCCGGAGCGCCTCTCCCAATGGCAATCACGAAGAAGTTCCAGGAAAAGTTTAATCTGGCAATCCACTCGTTTTACGGGGCATCAGAATGTGGCGGGATTTGCTACGATCGCGACGCGACCAACGCGAGCGAAGGGTTTGTTGGCGAGGTGATGAAAGGTGTAGATCTTGAAATGACCGATCCAAATGGGGCAGCGACCAAAGTTCGCGTGCGCAGTGAATGGAATTTTCGTTCCCGACGATTTACTGGCGCGAGAGGGTTCTAGCTTCAAAATTGTGGGTAGAATTTCGGACGTGATTAACGTCGCGGGTAAAAAAGTGAACCCCGCAGAAGTGGAAGCGCATTTGCTGCGCTTCAGCGGTGTCCGGCAAGCAGTCGTATTTGGTCGCGGATCCGCGTTGCGGAACGAAGAAGTAGCCGCCTGCGTGGTGGCACCGGGCATAAGCGAAACCGATCTCCTGCATTTTTGTCGCGAAGGACTAAGCACCTGGCAGGTACCAAAGCGGATTTTCATCGTGCGCGCCATCCCAACGAACGAGCGCGGAAAAATCAGCCGCCGCGAGCTCTCGGGACGGTTTTCAACGGACCACCCGAGATCTTCGTTGCGATGATTGGGTTCTTGATAAAGCCTTTACATGCGGTTTGCTTACAGCGAGAGGAGTATTATGCGGAAATCATCCGGCGAACCCAAGTCAATAGAAGCAGAAATCGAATCTTCGAATAGCGAAGAGCAAGAGCCAGCGGAAGGTCCAGATGTTCCGCAGACGGATGAAGCGCTTCAAGACGGCGGCGCCAATGCGGAAGGTGCGCAGCCCGACGATTGGTGGAGCGCGTCACACCAAGGTGGCGATTGGGGCGAATCTGCCACCGGCGACCCGCCCGAAAACACGACGCCTTCTAAGGAGGCGCGCACAGCCGATGTTTATTTCTGCGGTCACAGCAGCTTTTTTCCGTTGAACCGCGCCCTCCAAGTGGTCTCAAAGGAGAAGCTCACTGGCTTGCTGCGAGCATTTTGGGAGAAGGAACCAATCGATCTTTTGGCGCGAGATGGCGAGATCGTCTTTGTCACGACCAAGGATCCGGAGCTTTATTGCGCCGAGACACCTGCCGTTCTCGCTAACGTTGATGAGGGCAGCGCCGCGAATGCGCGGGATCAACAGAGAGAAACGGGGATTCCATTCTTTCTTGTCCTTGCTGGAGAGGATTTGATAACCCGCGAGTCTGCCGTGGAACTGATGCAGCAATTCGGGCAAAAGCTTTTCTCGCAACTTTGGGTAGCGCCGAAGGTATGGATCATGTTTGAAAAGAACGCCGACCTGCCAACGGACGCCGCCGAAATACCCGGGGAGCAGAATGTCCGCGATTGGGCCCTCGAAACGTTACGCCTTGCTGAAAATGTCGATGAGATCGCCCACTTCGACCCGGCCTCGATTCCGGCTTATACAAAGGACGGCTTCGAGCGTGTCCAAAAACTGAAGCTAACTCCAGATGAGGCCCAGTTTGCGTCACAGTTCAACGGCGCGCGCTCAGTGCAGCAAATTGCGAAGAATCTACGCCTCGATTTGAAATCTGCGCGGCAGATGCTTTTTCGCTTTGTCGCCCTTGAAATAGTGGAATGCTGGCCAGCAAGCACGGCGGCAAAGTCGGAACAGCGAGGCATTTTTCAGCGTTTTGGGCGAATGGCGCGACGCGACCGGTAGTTCTACCGAATACGTCGGGACCGTCGCTCATGAAGAGAAAAGTCTTGGTCGTCGATGTCGGCGGCACGCACGTAAAATTGCTGAGGTCGCATCGTGACGAACGCGAATTTGCTTCCGGCGCGCGACTCAAACCGAAACAACTAATCGTAAAACTCAAGGAAACCGTGCGCGGATGGAAGTTCGACCACGCTTCCATCGGTTTCCCCGCGCCGGTGCGCGGGGGACGAATCGCAAAGGAGCCGAAGCATTTGGGCAAGGGATGGGTTGGTTTCAATTTTACGAAAGCGCTGGGCATTCCGGTGCGCGTTGTCAACGACGCTGCGCTGCAGGCGCTCGGCAGTTACCATGGCGGACGCATGCTCTTTCTTGGGCTCGGCACTGGCCTGGGCTCGGCGTTGCTGTGGGACAAAAAGCTATTGCCACTTGAACTTGGCGATCTGCCGTACCGCGAGAAACACATCATTGAAAATTACCTCGGCATTTCAGGCTTGGCATTGTTAGGCGAAAAAAAATGGAAGCGAGAAGTGACATATGCAGTCACTCAGCTAAGAAAATCTTTTATAGCCGATTACGTCGTTCTTGGCGGCGGTCTTGTGCACCGTTTCGGTCGCTTGCCGGAAGGAACGGAACGCGGACAAAATGAGAATGCATTCCTTGGTGGCGTCCGTTTATGGGAAACCAAAAAGCGTTCACGCGAACTGAATTGGCTCGTGCTCTGACTGTCGGTGTGTGCTGAGCTTCTGCAGACCCGAACTAAGCGGTTTCCATTGCTTTGGTGATCTGGGATGGTCGTTTCTTCTTGCGGCACAGCAGATTGGCTCGCAAACGTCGAGTGACCGTCTATCATTGTTTCCCGACAACATGAAACGAAAGAAGATCGAGACGCACAAGGTCGGGCTGGTCGGCGAAGCGCCCTCGCGGCGCGGCGACCCGCGCAAACCACTCGCTGGTCCCAATGGCCAGAAGATTGCGCGGCTTGCCGGAATGAGCTACGACGAACTGATCGCGTGTCGCCGGAGGCACCTGAACCCGCAGTACAGTAGGAAGCACGGAAAAAGCGATGCGTTCGACCATGCGAAAGGCCACGCCAACGCCGCCGACGTCCTACTGGATTGGCGCGTCGAGCGCATCGTCCTGCTCGGCAAGAACGTCGCGCGCTGCTTCGGCTTCCGCGACCTGCCTTTTCTGGCGGAGATACGCGTTTATGGACGCCGCTTCTTGATCTTTCCTCATCCTTCGGGTGTCAATCGTTGGTGGAAGGAACGACAAAACGAACAACGCGCTCGACAACTTTTGCAGCGGTTCCTACGGGGCGAAACGGTTCCGGCTGGATTCAGAAAGACTGGAGGTTCCACCGGGACGCGGTCGCGGACAACGTCGATCGGCACATCCGCGAATCGCTCGCGTCGCAAGGCAAGTTGAAACCGATCATCTCTTTTTCACATACTGCGGATTCTCGACAATCCAGCCGTAACGCAATTTATCCCAAAAAGAGCGTACCCGTGCTACTCGTTGGTGCCGCTGTCGGGGTTTTACGATTTTGGGTGCCGTACGATATTGCTCTACGAGAGAAGGGGTCACCGGTTGGTCTATTTCCACAAAGGGTGCAGGGGCAGGATGCAGATCTGACGCCGGAGGCGCCAGCTTTGCCACAAAGGTCATCACCAGTTCATTGAAGCGGTCTGGCTGATCGAGAAACACAGCATGAGCCGCGTCTTCGATTTTTTCGAAATGTGCACGTGAAATCTGCTTTGCCTGGGCCTGCTGCTGTGCCAAGCCACCCGATTTCGCCGAAGCGATACTCAACGTTGGACAGTTGATCTTCTTCAGCGCGGGCATGCGATTCACAGTGAATGAATCAGCGATGCGCATCGCAACGCCGATATCAGGCGGCGTTTTCAATCCCATAGTGACCAAGTCTTCAACGGCATCATTGCTCCGCGGTTTGCTGACAATAGCTCGCATCATGTTGGCCAAATATTCCTGCTGATGTGCCTGGTAAGTGGCGAACGACTCAAACAGCGTCGCGGTCTGTTGCGCGCTGCGTGCCGGGATGCCCTCGGCTCCAGGTGAAATGGCCGCATCCACCAGTACAATCCCCGAAAGATCGCCAGTCCCGTATCGATTGATAAAAGCGGCGATGTCCTCAACTCCCTGCGACCACCCGACGAGAACAGGTCGTCGCACACTCAGGAGGCCGAGCAACGTGTGCAGATCTTGCGCCCGTGTTTCCGGTGTGTTGCCATCTGTTGTTATCGTCGATTTACCTTGTGAGCGCGGATCAAAAGAGATCACGCGATACGTGCGAGCAAAGCGATTGATCTGTTCTCGCCAGACATCGGCAGTAGTGCTCCAGCCGGGAATGAGCACCAAGGTAGCTCCTGATGCCAGCTGGCCGGCTTCGATCACCCGCAGCGAGACGTCGTTGTCGACGTCCACGGTTCGCTCGCTTAATTCAGGAGCTGATTCCGCATGAGCCGAGAACCCGGTGGTTACAAGAACGACAAGTATTTGCGAGAGCAATTTCATCGGAAAGCTATCCCGCGGGCGCGCCGCAAAACTGACAGCGCAGCGCAGTTAGCGATTCGGATATAATCCTCATCGCTTCGCTAAAAGGTAGCCGAGCACAAAAGCCCATGCCGGTGACTGGCAGATGAGTACGAGCTCCACCAGTCTCAGCAATGACTCTAGGCTTAAATGCATCCCGTTACCCCCTTTGGTTGAAATAACGTGGAACTTTCGACTTTGGTTGCGGAAAGAATTCGCCAGCACAAGAATTGAAAAGAAACCCCACTTCGCGCTAGGATTTTAGCTTAGTGCGCGGAGAAATTTTGGTGCAATGGCTTCGGCGAGCCGATGCGGTTTTGATCGTAGATGCGAAGCCTGATAATTTTATGAAGACTTCCAACTGTGTGACGCCGATCGATCTACAAATGTGGAAAGCGCAACTGCAAGAATTGCCGCCGGCTCCTGAATCCAGCCTAATAATAGCTCCGCTCAAATAGGCCTTAGATTTTTAACCCGTACCGCCGCCGGCAAGAAAATTGGACATCTGTCCGTGAACGCCTTCGCACTTCGCAGTTGCCGACTTGTCGCCTCATTTTGCGACAAGTACCGTAAACAGCCCGCAGTTAGTTTGGTAAACTGTACGCGAACAAAGGCCGATTTCAGACGGTTGGTAAACTCCGCCCAACTCATTGCGTCGCGATTCGTAAATAGCGCATTTTCAGCATTATTCGCCCTAATTCGCCGTGATTCGGGCTTGGTAAACTGCTTTCGTCCCTGTCTGCGTGGCAAGGTAAGTTGAAGTGCCAGGGAGGGGACTCGAACCCCTAAGGATTTCTCCACCAGATCCTAAGTCTGGCGCGTCTGCCAATTTCGCCACCCTGGCAATCCGATTTCGGATTGTAAATTTTTCGATTGGCGATTGCAAATGACGCGGGCCGTCCCCGAAGCAATCGGCAAGCTAGCGACGATAACAAACTCGCCACCGGGACGAGTCCGTCCAATCGCGGACTCAGCCTATCCGCCTCCAGAATTCCTCTTACTCTCCGAGAGGGCCAAACCCATCGAACTGCTGAATGAGAACGGGATGGGGCCCGTGCGTCACGTCCACAAAGTCGGGGCTCGTCGTCAATCCATATGCAACGACCGATTGTTTGTAGGCGTTGTACTCAGCTTGATCGCCAACCAGGATCCGGTCCTTGGTCGCAGTGGGATATACGTAATACAGTTTTCCCTTGTATGAGACGGTGGAAACCTTGCCGACCGGAAGCGCGCTCACTCGTTGTTGCTGTTTGGGTGTAGTTACCGCCTTGGCCTTGAATCCGGCTCGCACGAGCAAGTTTTCCTTTTGAGATGCCCGACTAGGACCGACTGCAGTGCTCTGGCATCCCAACATCAAACCCAGTGACAACACCGCAACTAAGATATTTGTAACTAATAACGTCTTTTTCATCTTTCTAATTCTCTGTTTGGTTGCGTTGCGCTTTTGCCGTTTTATCGGGTCGACGTCAAAAGAAATTTTGGAAAGCGCGCGCTACGTCCATGATTCCCGCCGTGGGTTGATAATCCTGCCTAGGAGGAAGCGCGTGTTGGCGCCGGCTCGTTTGAGGCGGGCGGCGTAGGCGTGGCTGGTTTCGTTGCCGCAGGAGCCGCTGCCGCTTTCTTTTTCGCAGCAGCCTCAGCTGCAGCGGTCAGTTTCCTATCGACCTCAGCCGCGTCGGTTGGCGAGATCCGGCGATAGTAGTCATTCGATTTCGCCAGATCATCCTTGCGCATGAGCAATGCATCAAAGCGTTCTCGCGTGCTGAGCTCGAAGTCCTTATCCATCTTAATCGCCTCGAATGGGCAAACCTCGACGCAAATCTGACAGCTCATGCAAACCGAGATATCAATATCGAAGACCTTTGGGTAAAACTGCGGTTTGCCCATGTAATCGGGCTTCTTGTCGTCGCTTTTGACGATGTAAATGCATTGCGGCGGGCATTCCTTCTCACAAATCTTGCATGCCACACAACGCAACCCCGCTTGTGAATCATCGCCATCATAAACGAGAAACGGAAAATTCCGGTAGTTCTCTGGCAACGGATTCCGCTCTTCTGGATACTGCACCGTAATCAGCCGCTCTTTGTCGAAATAACTCCCAACAAAGTTCCGCGCGGTAACCGCCATCCCTTTGAGTATGCCTGTGCCGATCATAGTTAGCGCAGATGCCGGATGCTTGATGCTCGATGCTTGATGAGCGAGCGCCGGCCAGCCTTGCGGCGAAAATCCAGTATCCAGTATCCAGTATCCATTATCGGTGTCATCGATCCACTTCCCCCATCACAATATCGATGCTTCCAAGAATAACCATTACATCGGCAACGGTGTGACCGAGGCACATATCTTCGAGAATCGTAAGATTGATGAAACTCGGCGGACGCACACGATAACGATACGGGTTCGGTCCACCGTCACTGATCAAATAAAAACCGAGCTCGCCTTTGGGTGCTTCAATGCGCCCATAAGCTTCGCCGACCGGCGGGCGAAAGGCGCGAATTTTCACCTTCGGGTTGATGATGGGGCCGGTAGGAATTTGCTCGAATGCCTGTTTCAAAATTCCGACGCTCTCGCGCATTTCCAATATGCGCATCATTAGCCGATCGTAAGTGTCACCATGTTCGCCTAATGGAATCCGGAATTTGAAGCGTGGGTAGAATCCATAGCAGTCCACCTTTCGCACGTCATAATTCACGCCACAGGCGCGAAGCATCGGACCCGTGATACCGGTACTAATCGCGAGATCGCGCGATAATTTGCCAACGTTTTGCGTGCGGGCAATCACAACTTCATTGCCGACGATTAATTGTTCCAACTCGTCAACGAAGCGCGGAAAAATATCGACAATTTTCTTCGCACGCGCTAGCCACTCGGGACTGGCATCCACCCGGCAGCCACCGAAACGCATGTAATCGCACATCATGCGCGAACCCGACAGTGATTCGAATAGGTCGAGAATCTTTTCGCGCTCGCGAAACGCGTACATGAGCGGCGTCCCCCAGGCGCCCATATCGTTAAGCAAAAAACCCAGCAGCGACACGTGATTCTGGAGCCGCGTCAGCTCCGCAAGGATAATGCGAAGATATTCGGCGCGTTCGGGAACTTCGATCCCAGCCAGCTTTTCCACGCTGAGCGCATAGGCCCAGTTATTGGTCATCGAGCAAAAATAATCGAGTCGGTCGGTGTACGGCATCGACCCGAGATAGCTCACGCTCTCGCCAATCTTTTCATGATTGCGATGCAGATATCCGAAGACTGGCTTGAGCTTGCGCACGATCTCGCCTTCGAGGGCGACATTCATCCGGAATACGCCGTGCGTGGACGGATGTTGCGGCCCCATCGAGACTTCGAGGAGCTCCCCCTCGAGTCGGGATCCCATGCTCACCGGCGGCCGCTCCATCGCTTCGAGCGTTTCGATCACCGCGCTCATTTGTATGTTGTAGCCACGTCGCTATGCGACGTTTGAACCGGCCACAGGCCGGTGGCTACAGAATCTCGCCCCAATCGCATGTTCACGTCTGCGTTGTAATTTTTTCCGCTCCGTCAAGCTCTGGTCGGGACACATAATGTCCCTTCGCTTTCTCCAACACCTCGTCGTGCGGTGTCGGTTCGTATTCGTAATCGTCTGGTTCCCGATAATCTTTGCGCATCGGATGATCTTCGAACTCGTCCCACATCAAGATCCGACGCAAATCGGGATGGCCATCGAACCGGATTCCGTAGAGATCGAAAATCTCGCGCTCTTGAAATTCCGCGCTCCGCCAGATCGGCGTGAGCGAGGTCAGGCAAACGTTCTGCGCACGATCAGTCGTTTGCATTCGAATGATCACCGGTCCGTGTTTGTGGCTCATCGAGAAAAGGTGATAAACGGCTTCGAGGTAGCCCGTAATTTTTTCCTCAGTTGTTTCAGAGACTTCCTTTTCCTCTCCATCGATAACTTTTTTTACCTTCACCGTTTTCTTTACGGTGCGATCCAGCCAGTCGACGCCGGTCACATTAGAACAAAAATCCAAGCGCAGCGCAGGATCATCACGCAAAAACTTTGCGACATCGCCTGCGTGTTGATTGTCGATCTTGAGCGAATGCTGCTGCGACGGGCTCGCATTCTGCAGGATCTCGATCTTTGCGCCAGGCACCGCGGCTTCGATCCGCGCTTTGATTTGCTCCAAGCCTTCCATTCGTTAGACGCGTTCGATTGCCGGCGGATGAAACACGTTTGAATTGGCCGGTGGCTCCAGATCGTGCTTTCCGAATGCGGGCACAGGGAATTCGCTCGGCTGTTCTGAATCGAGATGAGCCGCTTTGTTTGCGCCGCTCAATTTTTGCTCATCGATCTTGTGCTGCAATTCCATGAATGCGTGTAACAAGGCTTCGGGACGCGGCGGGCAGCCGGGAATGTAGACATCGACCGGTATATAACGGTCAATTCCTTTAAGGACGTTGTAGCCTTCCTTGAATGGGCCGCCCGAAATGGCACATGCACCCATTGCAATCACGTATTTCGGATCGGCCATTTGATTGTAAAGACGCACGATTTGTGGCGCCATTTTCTTGGTCACCGTGCCCGCGACAATCATCAGGTCTGCCTGACGCGGCGACGGCCGGAAAACTTCTCCACCAAACCGAGCGATGTCATATCGCGACGCCGCGGTCGCG
>QHRI01000395.1 GCA_003221375.1 Verrucomicrobiota bacterium | reverse complement strand
TCGACGGGTGGTACATTGCCCAAACCCGCATGACCACGAGCGTGGCCCGCCGCAATTCGTTGCTGGCGTTGTTGAATCGCGCGTGCTGTTCGCTCTCGCGGCCGAAGCTTTTGATTTGCCGGATCCCGGCGAGATTATCATGCAGTAGCGCGTTCATGGCTGAGGATGCACGCCGTTGCAATCGATAACGGCGATGCGCGGTGAGCGTGTACCAAAGCGCGCCGCCGGCCAGAAACGGCGCGGGCACCAGACCTAACAGCGTCAATTTCCAACTCAAATAAAACATCACGCCGAGAACGATGATCACTTGCAGCGCCGCGACCACACCTTGCTCGATTCCATCGATCAACACGCGCTCGACGGAGTTGACGTCCTCGATCACGCGCGTCATCAGATCTCCCGTGGCGCGGTTGTCGAACCACCGCAAAGGCAGCAGCTGGATGTGTGAATACAAATCGCTGCGCAAATCGAATATCACTTTTTGTTCAAACGTGTTGTTCAGGATGATGCGCAGTGCGTTGAGCCCGTGCTGAACGAGAAATGCAACCGCCGCCAACGCGAGGAACGGCAGCAATTTGTCCGGTCGATTCGCGCGCACCACATCGTCGATGATCCATTTCGTTGTCGCCGGGAAAACAATCACCATCAACGTGCTCAGGATTGCGCAGGTCAATGTCCCTGCGGCCATCCACGGGTACCGCTTCAAATAAGCAAAAACGCGCCAGACGGTTTTCATCGCGCATTCAACCTCAATGCGTGTGTCATCACGTCAAGGTAAGTACGTGCCAGGCGCTCCGCTCGCCTCGGACCTTGTACGTTATATTCCTTCAGCCAGTCGTGGGAATCGTTATTTGTCTTTTGGAAATCGGATATCCATTTCTTATTTGGAACAACAAGACAAGAAAGATTTGGTTAATCGGCATTTGTGTAATGCACGTCGGGATTGACCTCACGATGGGGATGGATCTCTTCGCGTTTATCATGATCGTTCTTAATGTGGCGGCATTCGGTCCGGGTCTTATCCGCGCGGATCTGCAAACGTATCAACCTGGGACTGTGGGAAGAGACCTATGGACTAGCGGGAAACGAGCCTTCATTTGAGGTAGCGTTCTCGTCCGCGCGAATGCCCATTTGGTCTCGACCAGCGCGCCCACCGCTGTTAGAATCCGTAGTACTAACGGGTGAACCCGCAAGACTCGCTCGCGGAACCGGCGCCCGATCTTCAGCTGGAGATCGCGCATCTGTTGTTAATCGACGTGGTTGGTTATTCACAGCTGCTTGTGAACGAGCAGATTGAATTGCTGCAGGAGTTGAAGCAAGTCGTGCGGAGCACGGAGTGCTTTCGCGCTGCGGAAGAAAGGGGCGAACTCATCCGAGTGCCGACTGGTGATGGGATGGCGCTGGTTTTCTTCCACAGTCCGGAAGAACCGGCCCGGTGTGCGCTGGAGATTAGCAAAGCATTGCAAGATCACCCGAGCATCCGGCTGCGGATGGGAATTCACAGCGGTCCGGTCAATCGAGTCACCGATGTGAACGACAAAACCAACATAGTCGGTTCGGGAATCATTGTTGCGCAGCGCGTGATGGATTGCGGCGATGCCGGGCATATTCTTTTGTCCGCGCACGTCGCGGAGGACCTGTACGAGTACAGGCATTGGCAACCGTTCTTGCATGACCTGGGTGAATGCGAAGTCAAGTACGGGCTCCACCTCCACTTGTTTAACCTTTACAAGGATGGTCTCGGTAATCCGCAAGTCCCTGAGAAACTCCAGCGAGGAAGAAGGAGACCCGCGTCGGCCGTCAGCGTGCGTCCAATTACGGCCCCTCGTTGGCCCAAGGCTGCGCTTACAATCGCTTTTCTTGTTTCCGCAGTTGCGCTGGTTATCAGTTCCCTGATCTTTTTCAATCGAGCGCCACCGAGCGCACCTGTTGCTGGCGCGCTGGCTGCGATTTCCGAGAAGAGCATCGCTGTTCTTCCCTTCGAGAATTTAAGTAACGAGAAGGAGAATGCTTACTTTGGTGATGGCGTACAGGATGAAATCCTCACCGGCCTTTCCAGAGTTGCCGACCTGAAAGTGATCAGCCGCACATCGGTGATGCGGTACAAGACCGGGCCAAAGCGCAACCTGCGCGAGGTCGCAACCGACTTGGGCGTTGCGCACGTGTTAGAAGGCACCGTTCAGCGTGCAGGTAGCCGAGTACGTGTTAACGCTCAGTTGATCGATGCGCGGACAGACAGCCAGCTCTGGGCAGAACGTTACGATCGCGATGTCGCCGATGTATTTGCAATCGAAAGCGAGCTTGCCGGTAAGATAGTCGCGCAGCTTCAAGCCCAAATCTCTCCGAGCGAAAAAGCGGCGATCGAGCAAAAACCAACGGCTGATCTAGCTGCTCACGATTTGTACATACGGGCCAAAACACTCATCGCCACTGCTGTTTTCAGTACGCCTGAACAGGAGAGCCTGTCGGAGGCTGTTCGCCTGCTGAATCAAGCGATCGAACGCGATCCCGTCTTCGCACTTGCATATTATCAGCTCGTCCGGGC